>JAYTLP010000145.1:0-10286 GCA_043729375.1 Myxococcales bacterium | reverse complement strand
TGCTCTACAGCGCGGGCGCAGGACGCGGCCCGCGCGGCGTCGCTCACGGCCGGGCGGCCGTCGAGAGCGCCTGCGATGCGTACGCGCGCGACGTGATCGATCTCGGCCCCGAGGACCGCGTGTTGTCCGCTGCGAAGCTCACCTCGGCCTACGGGCTCGGGCTGGGGCTACTGTTCCCGCTCGCGCGCGGCGCATCGAGCTACCTCCTGCCGGCACGACCGCGCCCGCGCACGCTTTTCGACGTGATGGCGGCGTTCCGCCCGACGGTGTTCGCCGCGACACCGTCGCTGTACGCGCAGATGGTACAGGACTGGGACGCACTGCCGGGGCAGAAGCCGCGCTGCTTTCAGTCCGTGCGCCACGCCATCTCCGGTGCGGAGGGCATGCCTGCGTCCCTCGGCAAGCGCGTGCTGGATGCCTTCGGGGTCACGCCACTCCACGGCTTCGGCGTCACGGAAGCGCTGCACTTCGTCCTCTCCAACCGCCCTGGCCAGACGCGGGCGTCGTCGGTGGGCACCCCGCTGCGTGGCGTCGAGACCCGCGTCGTCGATGACGCCGGACATCCCGTCGGAACGGAGGAGATGGGCATGCTCGAGATCCGCGGGCCCACCGTCGCGCGTGAGTACTATCGCTCCTCGAAGTCGTGTGCCGCGCGTCCTGCCGCGCTGAGCCAGGACGGCTGGCTGCGCCTCGGCGACCGCTTCCTCGTCGATGGCGAGGGTCACTTCTTCCACTGCGGCCGCGCCGACGAGCTGTTCAAGGTCGGTGGCCGCTGGGTTGCACCGTCGGAGGTGGAGCAAACGCTCCTCGGTCATCCCGCGGTCTGGGAGTGCGCGGTCGTCGAGGGGGAGGACGACCACGGGCTGCCACAGCCGCACGCGTACGTCGTCATCAACGTCGGACACACGGCTTCGAAGTCGTTGGCGGTCGCGCTCATGGAGTACGTCAAGGCCGAGATCGCGCCGTACAAGTACCCGCGTGCCATCGACTTCGTCGACGTGCTGCCGAAGAGCGAGTCCGGCCAGGTGCAGCGCTGGCGCCTGCGGCCCGCGCGCCGCGCCACGTGAGCAAGGAGCTCACGCTCACCGAGCGGGGTCGCACGCTCGCTGCGCTTCGTCTCCTCGGGCCGATCGCTGCCGCCGCGCGCCTGCGCTCCCCCCTCGCCCGGCTGCACCTAGAGTGCCTGTGCGAGCCTGCCGAACGCGCACGCGAGGAGGCGGCACTCTCGTCGCTGGTGCCGGAGCACCTCGAGCGCGTCGATGCTTCCTGGTACTCGACGCCACGGCCCAGCGCGTCCGCATCCGCGACCCGCTACCTCGCTCGGGTCGCGTACGGCGCGCTCGTCTCGATGGACGTGGCGCCCCCCGCGCAAGGCCGGCAGGCCGTCATCGACCAGCTCTTCGAGGGTCCGGTGGAGCGCATGCTCGCCGCGCTGCTGATGATCGGGCGCCGGCGCGTCGCGGTGGCCTTCACCGGTGCACCGCGCAGCGCGCTGGCGCAGCTCCTCGCGCGCATCGGGGAGCCCGAGGCGTCGCGACTTGCCGCGGAGGTGCGAACGATCCCGCCGGGCGTGAGCGCGGAGGAGGTCAAGGGCGCCCAGCGCGCGCTGTTCCGCTCCGGTGTCACGCCGCACGACGACGAGTCGGGAGCACTCTTCTTCCAGCGTGTAGGCGCAGGCTGGATGGCGCCACTGGCGGCCGGACCGGGCGAGCGCGCCCGTCGCATCGCGCAGCGTCTCCCGCGCAGCCTCGGCGAGGTCTTTCTCGCCGAGCGGGCCCAGCAGCTCCCCGAAGGCGAGCGCTCGGCACTGGTACGCCTGTGCGCGACAATCCCGCTATCATAGGCACGGAAGTCTCATGAGCCCGGCCACCGAGCGCAACCCGACGAAGAAGAGCGCGGCGCTCGATCGTCTCCTGCACCCGCGCGATCAGCGCGACATCGTGCAGGCCGTCCGCGCAGCGGAGCTGTACACGACCGGCGAGCTCAAGGTTCACGTCGAGGCGCGCTGCCTTGCTGCCGATCCCTACAGCCGCGCCGTAGAGCTCTTCGACTTGCTCGGGCTGCACCGCACGGAGGCGCGCAACGGAGTGCTCGTCTACGTGGCCATCCACGATCGCCGCTTCTGCATCGTCGGCGACAGCGGCATCGGTGCGCCGAAGGGCCACGAGCTGTGGTCCGAGGCGCAGCAGCGGCTCTCGGTCGCATTCCGCCGCGGGGCGTTCGGCGAAGGAATCATCGGCGCGGTCAGCGCCATCGGCGAGAAGCTCGCGCGCCGCTTTCCCGCTCGCCCGGGTCCCGACAAGGACGAGGTCGACAACGACATCTCCACCGCGGACACGAGCGGCACGTGAGCCGGGCTCGCCTCCTGCGAGGCGCCGCGGGAGAGACCGCGCGCATCGTGCCGGGCGCGCGGTTCGAGGCGTTCGCGGACGCGCAGTCGATCCGCAGCATCGCGCAGGCGGAAGCCGACGCGCTGCTGCGGCACGCGCGCGCCGCGGCCGAGCGCCTGCGCGCCGAAGCGCAGGCTGAAGGCAAGGAGCGCGGGCTTGCCGCAGTGACCGAGCTGCTCGTCGGTGCGCGCGCGTCCGCCGCCCGCGCGCGCCGCGAGGCCACCGTCGAGCTACGCGCGCTTGCGGTCCAGATCGCCGCCAAGCTGCTGGGGCGCACGCTCGCGCTCGATCCGGCGGCCGTTGTGGACGTCACGGCGCAGGCGCTCGCTCACGCGGGTGAGCCGAAGGCGCTGCGCATCCGCTGCAACCTTGAAGATCTCGCGCTGCTCGAGAGCGGGCGGCCGCGGCTCGTCGAGCGCTGCCGCTCGGCGGGCGTGCTGCGCATCGAGGCCGACGACCACGTTCCCCGGGGAGGCTGCATCCTCGACAGCGAGCTGGGGCAGGTCGACGCACGCCTCGATGTGCAGCTCGAGGCCATCGAGCGCGCCCTGCGCGGGGACACGTGAGCGAGCTCTCGCTCGACGAGGCGCTCCGGGTCCTCGATCGCACGCGCGGCGTCGCCGTGTCCGGACGGGTAACCGAGCTCATAGGCCTCGTCGTTCGTGCAACCGCGCCGGGTGCGCGCGTCGGTGAGCTCGTGATCATCGAGCGCGAGCGGGGCGCGCAGCTCCTCGCCGAGGTCGTCGGCTTCCAGGGTGAGGAGGTGGTGCTGCTGCCGCTCGGTCACGCTGATGGCGTCGGCCCCGACTCGGTGGTGCGCCCCACGGGGCGGCCTTTCTCGATCCGCTGCGGGCCCTCGCTGCTCGGCCGCGTCATCGACGGTATGGGCGAGCCCATCGACGACAAAGGTCAACTCGGCGAAGACCTCGTGTGGTGGCCGGTCGAGCGCCCGGCTCCGGAGCCGCTCTCGCGTCGTCGCGTGACCAAGGCGCTCACCACGGGCATCCGCGCAATCGACAGCATGCTCACTCTCGGTGAGGGCCAGCGCCTCGGCCTCTTTGCACCGTCGGGCGTCGGCAAGTCCACGCTGCTCGGTCAGATCGCGCGGTACGCGGACGCAGACGTGATCGTCATCGGCCTCGTCGGTGAGCGCGGCCGCGAGGTGCGCGACTTCCTGGAGACCCAGCTCGACGACGAGAGCCGCCGCCGGTCCGTGTGTGTGTGCGCCACATCGGACGCGCCCCCGCTCCTGCGCCTCAAGTCCGCGCTCGGCGCAACCGCCGTCGCCGAGTACTTCCGCGATCGCGGCCAGCGCGTCCTTCTGCTCATGGACTCGCTGACGCGCGTCGCCAGGGCGCAGCGCGAGGTCGGCCTGGCCGCGGGAGAGCCACCCGCGCGGCAGGGCTATCCCCCGTCGGTGTTTGCGATGCTGCCTCGCCTCCTCGAGCGCAGCGGCCAGGCGGCGACGGGCTCGATCACCGCCATCTACACGGTGCTCACCAACAACGACGACCTCGACGACCCGATCTCGGAAGAGGTGCGCGCCATCCTCGACGGGCACGTGGTGCTCTCCCGGGAGCTCGCGGCCCGCACGCACTGGCCGGCCATCGACGTGGTGCGCAGCCTCTCGCGCGTGATGGACGACCTCATCGATCCGCCGCACCGTGCTGCGGCTGCAAAGGTGCGTCAGATCCTCGCGACGTACGAGCGGCAGCGCGATCTCGTGCTGCTCGGTGCATATCGCCGCGGCGTGGACCCTGCCACCGACGAGGCTCTGGACCGCGTGGGCTCCGTCGAGGCGTTCTTGCGTCAGGCGCGCGACGAGCGAGCCGAGCGTATCGACACGCGCCAGAAGCTCGATGCCCTCTTCGCGAAGCGGCCCTGATGCGTTACGCGGACGTGTAGCCCGGGCGTCACCGTCGACGGGTGACGCCCGGCGTTCGCCTACTTCGACTCGCCTTCGCTACCCGACGGCGCGGGTGCGTCGGCGACCGGAGCAGCAGCGGGCGCTGCCGTCGGTGCAACGCCGTGCCGGTGCACGACCTCGGGCATACGCGGCGCGCCACCTGGACCGCGACCTCCGCCACCACCCGGACGACCACCACCACCGGGACGACCGCCGCCAGCGGGCGGACGTGGACCCCGCGGACGATCGTTCGGGCCGCCTGCGGGACGCTCGCCGGGCGCGCCAGGTGCACCAGCCGGACGCGGACCGCCTGGGCGCTGACCACCTGGGCCGCCGCCGCCACCAGGACGGCCTGCACCGCCGGCGGGACGACCGGGGCCGCCGCCGGGGCCGCCGCCGGGGCCGCCGCCGGGACCGCCGCCGGGACGACCGGGACCGCGCGCGCCGGGACGACCGCCGGGCTTGCCGCCACGACGCTGCTCACCGGCGGGAACCTCCGCGCGGCTGAGCGTCCAGCCCACACCCGAGCTGGGCATCGGGCCACGGGCCTCGGCCTCGTCACGACGACCACCTGGAGGGCCGAACGAGAAGCCACCGGCACCCTTGGGGCCGCCACCGCCGCCACCACCACCACCACCGAAGCCGCCCTTGCCGCCGCGATCGCCGGGGCGACCGCCCTTGCCGCCGCGGTCGTTCTTCACGTGGGTCTGGCTCATCGTCTTCGGCATGTGGTCGACGACGTAGACGTGCTCGCCGACCTTCTTGCCGCCCTTCGGGACCGTCTCACCCGCGGCGAAGACGCGCACGAGGCGGACGTCGGCGGCCTTGTCACCGACGATGGTCAACGCTTCGACGAGGCGCGCGAGGCGGTCGCCCGACATGTCCATCTCGGTGCCGAGCGCCTCGTCCTCGGGCGTGAGCGCAGCGACCGGAGAAGGAGCTGCCTCGCCTTCGGCCGCTGCCTCGCCATCGGGCGCTGCCTCGCCTCCGGGCGCAGCCTCGCCTTCGGGCGCTGCCTCGCCTTCGGGCGCTGCCTCGCCTCCGGGCGCAGCCTCGCCTTCGGGCGCAGTCGCGGCCTTTACCTTCGGAGCGTCCTTCGTCTCCGTCGGTGCGGCCGGCGTGCTCGGCGTCTGCTTGCCGCGGATCTGCGCGGCGCGCTGGATGATGAAACCTGAAAATTCCGTGATGGTCTTCATGTGGGGGCGCAGAGCATACGTGACCGGCGCCTCCCGACAAAGGCGGATATAGTGGGGCGGGTATGCGCCTGCCATCCCTGGTCGCCCTCCTCGTCGCCGCGGCGCCCCTCCTCGCCTCTGCTGCCGACCCGGGCAACTCCGAGAAAGCGCGCGTGGACGACACGCTCCTCGCCATGAAACAGGAGCTCGGGCGCTCGATGGGCAAGCTGCGCCTGAAGGGCTACGAGGCCCCGTACTTCATCGCGTACGCGGTGCGGGACTACGACGAGCGCGACGTCACCGCACGCCTGGGCGCCGTCGCGGTGAACGACCGCGATCACGGACGCCAGGCGCACGCGGAGGTGCGTGTCGGCGACTACCAGCTCGACAACACCAGCTCCGAGCACGAGCTCTTCGACCTCTCCGATGCGGACACGTGGGATCCGCCGACGCAAGCGCCCATCGACGACGATCCCGCCGCTCTGCGCACGACGCTGTGGCTGCTGACCGACGTGAAGTACAAGAAGGCGCTGTCCGAGTACGCGAAGAAGCGTGGCCGTCGTGTCACCGCCGTCATCGAGGACGAGTCGCTGCCGAGCTTCTCGAAGGAGCAACCGACCACCGCCATCGACACGCCCGCGAGCATCACGTGGGACGAGAACGCCATCGCCGACCGTGCGCGCCGCGCCTCGCTGCTGTACCGCAAGCACCCCGAGCTGCTCGATGCCACCGTGCGCTTCAACCTCGATCGCACCACACGCTACCTCGTCAACTCCGAGGGCTCGACGGTGGTCACCGACCGCATCATCTACGGCGTGCAGCTCTCCGCGCTCACCCGCGCGAAGGACGGCGTCATGCTCTCGCACGACAAGGTCTTCTACGCGCGCACCCCGGCCGGCTTGCCCGACGACTCCACCCTCGCGTCCACCATCGAGCGGCTCGCGAAGGAGCTCGGCGAGCTGCGCGACGCGAAGGTCATCGACCCCTACACGGGCCCCGCACTGCTGATGGAGGAGGCGGCCGGCGTGTTCTTCCACGAGACCGTCGGCCACCGCCTCGAGGGCGAGCGCCAGAACGACGAGAAGGAGGGGCGCACCTTCAAGGGTCAGATCGGCAAGCGCGTGCTGCCCGACTTCCTCTCGGTCATCGACGATCCCACCACGCGCAGCGTCGGAAACGTCGCGCTCAACGGCTGGTACGTCGTCGACGACCAGGCCGTGCCCGCGCGCTCGGTCACGCTCGTCGATCACGGGGTGCTCCGCGGCTTTCTCAAGTCGCGCGCGCCCATCGCCGGTGCGCCGCGCTCCAACGGCCACGGCCGCGCCGAGGGAACCAATAGCCCGATGGGCCGCATGGGCAACCTCTTCGTGCGCTCGTCGAACCAGCTCCCCATGGCCGAGCTCAAGCAGAAGCTCATGGACGAGGTGAAGAAGCAGGGCAAGCCGTTCGGCCTCATCATCCGCGACATCTCCGGCGGCTCGACGAACACGTCGAACTACGGCTTCCAGGCGTTCAAGGGGCAGCTCCGCCTCGTCTACAAGGTGGACGCGAAGACCGGCGAGGAGACGCTCGTGCGCGGCGTCGAGATGGTCGGCACGCCACTCACCACCGTCGGCAAGATCATCGCCACCTCCGACACGGCCGGGGTGTTCAACGGTTTCTGCGGTGCGGAGTCGGGGTTCGTGCCGGTCTCGACCGTCGCGCCCGCGGTGCTCATGAGCGAGATCGAGCTCCAGCGCACGTCGAAGGCCGCCGAGCGCCAGCCGATCTTGCCCCCGCCCTTCGCCGAGCCCGCGACGAAGTAGCCGGCTCGCCTAGCCGGCGATTCGAAACAGCGCCGCCCGCTGGCGAATGAATGGGGTCAGGTGGTCGATGACCGCGCGGACGCGCGGGATCCGCGCGAGCTCGCGGTGCGTCACGAGGAAGAAGTCGGCGCCTCCGATCTGGGTGCGGTGCACCGGCATGAGCCCGGACTCACGTGCGACGAGGAACGCGGGCGTGGCGATGACTCCCATTCCCTCGACGGCAGCGGCGAGGCCCGACAGCAGATCAGACACGCGAACCGTGATCTTTGCGCCCGCCGCGTGACGCGCGAGCCACTGGCCCCCGGTGGTACGACCGAGCACGTCGCCGAACCCGATGAGGTCGTGGCCATCGAGGCTGCGGACCGGCCCGCGGCGGCGCAGATAGCTCTCGCTCGCATAAAGCCCCCACTGGATGTGACCCACGCGCTTCGCGAGCAGGCTGGGTTGGTTGTCGCGTGTCATGCGAATCGCGAGGTCCGCGTCGCGGCGCACCATGTTTACGAGAGCAGTGCCCGTGTTGAGCTCGAGCCGAAGGCGTGGGTAGCGCTCCCGCAGCTCGCGTAGCGCGCCCGCGAGCACGGGGACGAAGCCGCCAGCGGTCGCCACGCGCACGGTCCCGTCCACGCCGGCGTCGAGCCCGCCGATGTCACGACCGAGCTCGAGGGCCGCCTCGTCCATGCGCGCGGCGGTGCTGGCGGCTCGACTTCCCGCGGCGGTCAGCCTGCAGCCGCCCTCGTCGCGTTCGACGAGGCTCGTCCCCAGCGCGACCTGCAGCGCATCGAGCCGCCTTCCGACGGTGGTCTGGTCCACGCGCAGGAGGCGCGCCGCGCCTGACAAGGTCCCGGCACGCTCGACGGCGAGCAGACAACGCAGATCGTCCCATTTCATGAGCTGCATTATTGCAGTTCTGTTCTGCAGTAATCTGCATAAGTACCGGACGAGGCTGACTCCAGAGTGGTCCCTACCCTTCAGGAGGAACCATGACCACGGATGTCTCGAACCTAGAAGAGCGGATCGCAGCGCTCCTTGCAGCCCTCAACGACAAGTCCGCGCGCGCGCTCGGGGCGCTGTTCACCGAGGACGCAGAGTTCGTGAACATCCTGGGTACGCGCATGCGCGGGCGACGCGACATCGAGGCGCAGCACGAGGGCCACTTCAAGCTGGGCGTCCTGGCGGGCAGCGCGTTCGAGTCGAAGAAGGTCGAGGTGACCTTGCTCGGCGCCGACGTCGCGCGCTGCATCTTGGAGTGGCGCCGGCTGCGGCTGCCCGACGCCGGCGATCGCACGCTGCCGCCGGGCGATGGCGTCTTCACGCTCGTCGCGGCGCGCGGCGAAGGCGGCTGGCTTTTTGCGGCAGCCCACAACACCCAGGTGGCCGCGCCGCCGACGCGCTGAAGCGCCTCGACCCCGCGTGCGCTGCAACAGGAGCCGGCGCTACTTGCTCGACTTGATGGTCAGCTTGTCGTCGCCGACGTTCTGGGCGACGAGGAGGCCGACGACGAGGCCGATGACCGCGACTGCCGCGACCCACGTGTACCACTTGCCCCACATGCCGTACTTCGACTTCTTGGCGGGGGCTGCGGCGAGCGGGGCCGTTGCGGCGGGTGCGGGGCCGAGCTGTGCACCGTCACCGTTCGTGGGGTCGCCGGGCGCGACGTAGCTCGCGATGCGCTCGATGGCGGGCTGGCCGGCGTTGTCGGCGCGCAGCGTGGGGTCGGACCACTTCTGGCTCTTCACGTCGAGCCAGCGCGCGAGGATCTTGCGCGGACCGTCGGGCAGGATGACGAGGACGCGCGTGGCGCCGACCCGCGTGCCGAGCGCTGCGACCTCGGCGGCCGGCGCATCGGGCGCCTGGTCGCGCACGTGATCCACGAGCACGCCGAGACGCTCTTCGGGTGCCAGCACGACCTCGACGTGGCCGCCCATGCCGAGTGGCAGGTGCGCGCGGCGAAACCCCTTGGCCTCGATGTCGACGAAGTCGACACCGCGGTCACCGCCATCGACCGTGGTGGGCGTGACGCCGACGAGCTGGAGATTGCGATAGACCTGCGCGCCGGCCGGCGTGGACACGATCTCGACGGGCGGCAGCGCGGCGCCGGAGCGCCGGCCACCGGAGTGTCGGTCGAGGAGCACCTTCGTGTCGTCGGTGCTGCCCGGCGCCATGCGGAGTCGCGCGGCGGCGCGTGCGGCGTCGTCGTTGCGACCGAGCTGATCGTAGACGAGCAGGAGGCCACGCTCGACCTCGCCGAGCCGCGCCCGGAACGACTCGAAGGGCACATCACCGAACAGGTGCTGCTCTGCGCTCTCGAGCGCGGTCGCTGCGTCGGCAAGCTTGCCGCGGGCGAGGAGCGACTCGGCGGCGCGGAGCTCGGTCTGCACCCTGGCGCTCGGTCCGCCTTCGACCAGCACGCGGCGATCGGTTGCGCTGTCGAGCACGCGCACCGACTGCTTCCGCTCGATGGCAGCGCTGACCTCGTCGACGAGACGCGGCCCGACGTCGACGTCGTCCTCTCCCATCCACAGGACACCGACGGGAGCCTTCTGCTGGGGTGGTGGTGCCTGCGCCGCAGGTTCGGCATGGACCACCGCCGAGCAGAACGTCACCGCAACGAGTGCGGAGACGGTACGAGTTCCCCAGCTCGACTTCCTGGCCACTCTCCTACTCGGCCGGACGTTCGAAGAACTTGTTCAGCGCCCAGACGTCGCGCGCCCGCAGGCCGCCGAACTGGATGCCCAGCCCGTGCGTCCCGCCCTCTTCGTTCTCGACCCAGCGAACCTCGCCATCGATCTCGATGACCTCGGTCTGCGTGGGCACCGAGAAGCGCAGCTTCACCTTGCTGCCGAACGGGAGCGGGCTGCTTGCCGTGATGAACACGCCGCCGAGGCTGATGTTGCGCGTCTTCGCCTGGACCGTGGCGACGTCGGCGATGACCTCGATGTCGATGGTCCGGTCATAGCGTCGATCTGCGCGGCGGTGCTCCACGGATTCTCCTTGTTACAGCGAACGCAAA
>JAYTLP010000144.1:0-8962 GCA_043729375.1 Myxococcales bacterium | reverse complement strand
GCACCATCGTCACCGACCCGCGCGAGGCCCATGATCTCATCCTCACGCATGCTCCGTACGACGTGATCCTCTCGGATCTCATGATGCCGGACATGACGGGGATGGACCTGCACGCCGCGCTGGTCGAGCAGCGGCCGGAGAGCGCCGAGCGCATGGTCTTCATCTCGGGGGGCGCGTTCACGCCCGCGGCGCGCGCCTTCCTCGGGCGCGTCACGAACCCGCGCATCGAGAAGCCCTTCGACCCGGACGCCGTGCGCCGCCTCGTGCGCAGTCTCCTCACGTAGCTGGAGCATTTCGTGCACGGCGCGGTTGACGCTCGGAAAGCCAGTGGTTAGGTTGCCTTGCGTTCGACAAGCCTCACTGCAAAAGGGACAAATACTCATGGGTAAGATCATCGGCATCGACCTCGGCACCACCAACTCCGTGGTCGCGATCATGGATGGCAAGGAGCCCAAGGTCCTCGCCAACGAGGAGGGCGCGCGCCTGACGCCGTCCGTCGTCGCGTTCGACGAGAAGGGTGAGATCCTCGTCGGCCAGATCGCGCGTCGCCAGGCCATCACCAACCCCGAGAACACCATCTACTCGGTGAAGCGCTTCATGGGTCGCAAGTTCGACGAGGTCGGCGACGAGGTCAAACGCGTCCCGTACAAGGTCGTTCGCGCGGCCAACGGCGACTGCGCCATCGATATCCGCGGCAAGAAGTACTCGCCGCAGGAGATCTCGGCCCGCATCCTCATGAAGCTCAAGCAGGCCGCCGAGGCGTACCTCGGTGACAAGGTCACGGAGGCGGTCATCACCGTCCCCGCGTACTTCAACGACGCGCAGCGCCAGGCCACCAAGGACGCGGGCCGGATCGCAGGCCTCGACGTCAAGCGCATCGTCAACGAGCCCACCGCCGGCGCTCTCGCCTACGGCCTCGACAAGGGCAAGGATCATCTCATCGCCGTCTACGACTTCGGCGGTGGCACATTCGACATCTCCGTCCTCGAGGTCGGCGAGAAGGTCGTCGAGGTCGTCTCCACCAACGGCGACACGCACCTCGGCGGCGACAATATCGACGACATCATCATCGACTGGCTGATCGCCGAGTTCAAGAAGGACCAGGGCATCGACGTCTCGAAGGACAAGATGGTGCTCCAGCGCCTCAAGGAGGCTGGCGAGAAGGCGAAAATCGAGCTGTCCAACGTGCAGGAGACGGAGATCAACCTCCCGTTCCTCACGGCCGATGCGACGGGCCCGAAGCACCTCCAGGTCAAGCTGTCGCGCGCAAAGCTCGAGCAGATGATGGGGCCTGCCATCGAGCGTGCAAAGAAGCCGGTACTGGACGCCCTCAAGGATGCCGGCAAGACGCCCGCCGAGATCGCAGAGTGCGTGCTCGTCGGCGGCTCGACGCGCATCCCGCTCGTGCAGAAGCAGGTGAGGGAGATCTTCGGCAAGGAGCCGCACCGTGGTGTCAACCCGGACGAGGTCGTCGCACTCGGTGCGGCAGTCCAGGCAGGCGTGCTCTCCGGCGAGGTCAAAGACATCCTGCTCCTCGACGTCACGCCGCTCACGCTCGGCATCGAGACGCTCGGCGGGGTGATGACCGCGATGATCACGCGCAACACCACCATCCCCACCAAGAAGTCGGAGACGTACTCCACGGCGGCGGACGGTCAGACGTCGGTCGAGGTCGTTGTCACGCAGGGCGAGCGTCCGATGGCGAAGGACAACAAGCTCATCGGTCGCTTCCACCTCGATGGCATCCCCCCCGCACCGCGCGGCGTGCCGCAGATCGAGGTCACGTTCGACATCGACGCCAACGGCATTCTGAACGTTTCGGCAAAGGACAAGGGCACCGGCAAGGAGAAGACGGTTCGTCTCGAGTCCGGCTCGGGGCTCACCGAGGCCGACATCAAGCGCATGGTCAACGAGGCCGAGCAGAACGAGACGTCCGACAAGGCGAAGAAGGAGGCCGTCGAGGCGCGCAACCAGCTCGACTCGCTCGTCTTCCAGATCGAAAAAACGCTCGGCGAGAACCGCGACAAGGTCGACGAGGCCGCACGGCTCGAGGTCGAGGAGGGCATCAAGAGCGCGAAGAGCATCCTCGAGAGCAACAAGGAAGCATCCGACGCTGCCGTGTTCAAGGACGCGTTCGAGACGCTGCAGAAGGCCAGCTACAAGATGGCCGAGCAGATGTACAAGACGCAGGCGCCTGCCGGTGAAGCGGCGCCCCAGGGCGAGGCCCCGGCGGCCGACCAGAACAAGGACGTCATCGACGCCGAGTTCGAAGAGCAGCGCTAGCCACACCTCGCACGCGCATCACGGAAGGCCGCTCTCGCGAGAGGGCGGCCTTTTTCTAGAGCGCTCTGTCAGCCGGTGAGGTCGGGCTTGGTGATGCCGCCGTCCCAGAACGTCGTCACCTCGATCGGCGCCTGGCGTCCGCGGAGTGTGATGGCGCCGAGTGGCTGCATTGGCGGAACGCGCGCGCCCGAGAGTGCTGCCGTATCGATCGCGGCCTTCGAGATGAGCACCGGTACGCCGTGCTCCTTCGTCGCCGACTCGAGGCGACTCGCGAGGTTCACGACATCGCCGACAACCGTGTACTGGAGGCGCTCGCGCGTGCCGATGTTACCTGCAACCACGGGGCCCGAATGGATGCCGATGCCGTGCTGCAGCGGTGCGAGCCCCTTCTTCGCGCGCTCGTCGTTGTGCGTGATGAGAGCGCGCTGCATCCCGCGCGCGGTGCGGATGGCGCGGGCCGCATCGTCGGGCTTCGGCTCGGGAATGCCGAACACGACCATGATGGAGTCGCCGATGTACTTGTCGACGACTCCTCCCTCCGCAGAGATCACCGGGAGCATCGCGTTGAGGTAGGCATTGAGCTCGCTCACGAGCTGCTTCGGCGAGAGCGTCTCCGCGTAGCGAGTGAAGCCGCGCAGGTCGGAGAACAGCACCGCCACTTCGCGCTGCTCGCCGACGAGATCGAGGCTCTCTTGCCGCATCATCTTGTTCGCGAGCTCCGTGGAGATGTACGAGCCGAGGTGCTGCCGTGCGCGCTCCGCATCGACCGCGGTGGTGGCACCATCGTAGACGAGGCGCTCGACCCGACGGGCCAGCGCCAGCGTGATGACGATGGTCCCGATGAACACGGTCACCGACGTCGACATCACCGTCGCGAAGCCGTCGCGGAGGCGCGGGTAGTCTATCCACACGAGTGACCCGACCATGGTCGTGTACAGCGCTGCGCCGAACAGGACGAGGCTCGGCGTGAAGCGCAGCGCGGTGGCGGAGAGCGCGAGGAGAAAGAAGCCGAACTCGGGGCTGCGCAAAATGCCGCCGTACCCGGGGAGCGGGTGTAGCGCCCCGGCGAGTACGGCCACGTAAAGCGGTGTGGCGTCGGCGAAGACGGAGGTCCAGAGCGATGTGGCCTTGAACGTGCCACGGCGGACGCGGCGGATGATCCAGCCGGAGTAGAGCGCGGACGCGATACATACGCCGACGACCGTCCACTCTCTCAAACCGCCGTTCTCCGTGCTGGCGAGGCCCAGCCCGACGGTGCGGGCGATCGTGAGCACTGCGATGAGGAGTCGTGTGAACGAGATCCACTCCTCACCACTCACGCGTGCTTCGTCGAGAAAGCGCACGATGAGGAGGCGGACGGGCTGCACCGAGCGATCGTATCAAGCCTCTATGCGAAGTTGAAACTTGCCGCGCGTGTGCAACGTTAGACATGTCGTGTGTCGCAACGCGTGGAGCACCCTCGGGCTCGTCTGGCTGTGCTGCGCTACCGCGTGCATCCCGGGCGGGCTCACGGATTTCAGCTCCATCTCCGTGGGCACGTTCAACGCGGGCATGCTGCGGCACGGTGCTCGCCTCCCCGCCAAGGGCGAGGGATACGTGATCCCGTCGCTGTGGGCATCACGCGAGGCAAACTACGGCACCGACGAGATCGTGGCGATGATCCGGCGCGCCGCGCGTCGGGTGACGCGGGAGTACCCGGGCGCCCAGCTCGGCGTCGGGGACCTCTCGCTGCGCGGCGGACGGGACTCCGAGCTGCACCGGTCCCATCGCGCGGGTCGCGACGCTGACCTTATCTTTTACGCTGTCGACCAGCAGGGCCGTGCGGTCGGCCCGACCAACTCGATGCCGCGGTACGGCACCGACGACCGGCGCGCGCGATCGCCCGGACCTCAGGAGCACGGTGTCCTGTTCGGGCCCTTCTCACCGCGTCTCCTCGATGTGCCGCGCAACTGGGCGCTCGTGCGCGCGCTCCTCGAGGATCCCTACGCCGAGGTGCAGTACCTCTTCTGCCACGAGAAGATCCGCCAGCAGCTCCTTGCGTGGGCGCGATCGGTCGGGGAGGACGAGGCACTGGTCGAGCGCGCCGAGGCGCTGCTGCGCCAGCCTTCCGACTCGGCCGTGCACGACGACCACTTGCATCTCCGCATCCACTGCGCTGCCGACGACCGCGCCTACGGCTGCGCGGATCGCGGGCCGATGCGCTGGTGGAAACAGCGCTACAAGTACATGCCGCCCGGATCCCCGGCAGGTGCGCTCGCAGAGCTCGCCGACCTCCTGATGCGCGCAGCGCAGCCCGTGCGCCTGCTGGGCTACGTCTTCTAGTGTCGTCCTCTCATCATCCGCCGGCTTTTCTGTTCGACCGTCCGTCGTTCATCACCCGGAAAGCGCTCGCTGGGTGCCGTCGCCGAGCGAGCGCTCAGACGATGTTCGGGGTCGTGAGAGGGCCGTTCTATCCGGCGCTCCCCGCTGCAACGAGGGGGCCGAGCTGCTCGGTGGCGCGCGCGATGTCGCCTTCGTACTTGAGGATGAGGCTGAGCGTGTCTGCGACGGTGGCCTCGTCGAGGGTCTCCCTCCCGAGCAGCACGAGCGCGCGCGCCCAGTCGAGTGTCTCCGAGATGGACGGGCTCTTCTTCAGGTCGAGCGCGCGCACGGCAGCGACGACCTTCACGAGCTGCTGCGCGAGCTGTGCGGACGCTTCGGGCACCCGCGACCGCACGATCTCGAGCTCGCGCTCCTTCGTCGGGTAGTCGACGAAGAGGTGGAGGCAGCGACGCTTGAGCGCATCGGTCATCTCGCGCGCGTTGTTCGAGGTGAGGATCACGAACGGGATGTGCGCCGCCTTCAGCGTGCCGAGCTCGGGGACGGAGATCTGGAAGTCCGACAGCACCTCGAGCAGGAACGCCTCGAACTCGGGGTCGGCCCGGTCGACCTCGTCGATGAGCAGCACTGCCCGCCGCTCGGAGCGGATGGCGGCGAGGAGCGGGCGCGCGAGCAGGAAGCGCTCGGAGAAGAACGCGTCCTCCTGCGACGCAATCCGATCGACGGCCGCGGCGAGCGTCTCGGTGCCAGCGAGGACCTCACCCACCTTGTCGCGGAGGATCTGCGTGTAGAGGAGCTGCTTCGGGTACGCCCACTCGTAGAGCGCCTTGCCCTCGTCGAGACCCTCGTAGCACTGAAGGCGGAACAGCGGGGCGCCGGTGGTCTCTGCGAGCGCCTTGGCGAGCTCCGTCTTCCCGACGCCTGCCGGCCCTTCGACGAGGATGGGCCGCTCCATGCGATCTGCGAGGTACAGCGTCGTGGCGATGCGCTTGTCTGCGATGTAGCCGAGGCCGGTCAGCCTCGCGAGCACGTCGTCGATGGAGGAGAAGGCCGGCATGGCACCGACGGTACCACGAGCTACTTCGCGGGGGCACCGAGGCGCATGGTCGCGAGAGTGTCGTCGAAGTCGCGCGCGCGCAGGTCGGCCTGGTCCGCAGGCGCGACCATCGTGAGCACGTACGCGAAGCCTTGCTCGACGGCGTAGAGCTGGCGAGCGATGCGTCGACCGTGGTCGAGCGTCGCCTCGACCGACACGCGGCCGGCCTGCTTTTCGACGGAGCCGACGGTCCATCCCTGCGCCTGCAAGACGCTGCGACTCTGCAAGAAGAGCTTCTCCGGGTCGGTGACGGCGCTGCGCTCGGCGGCCAGGGTGAGCTTGGCGCCGTCGCGGTGGGACCAGCTCGCGAGTAGCCGTGAAGAAGGCGGAGAAGCGGACAGCTCCCATCCCGTCGGCGGGTCCACGGCTACCACCCGGTAGTCGGGGGAGCGGAACAGCTTTGCGGATGGCGCAGCGACGGCAAGTGCCGTGCACGAAAGTGCGAGCACGACGAGGGAGGTCCGCAAGCTCGACGTCCGCACTGAGCTAGACAGTACCATGCTCGTCGGAGACGGACCGGAAGCGGCCTTTATTCGGCCCGCACGCCGTCCGGTCCAACCCAGGGCGAGCACCGCGGATTTCTCGCGAGCCGCACGCGCACTTCCACGAGTCGTGGCTCGTTGAACGCGCGCCAGCCGAGCCGCATTTGCCGTCGGTGAGCAGCATCGTTGACGCTCGCTTCGCACAGACATGTGTGGTGCGCGCTCCCTGCAATCCTGTTCAGTGAAAAACACGGGTGCACGCTCACATTTTCGCTTGTGGGGTTTCTACTGAGTGGAATACATTCAAACCCGTCTTGAAGAGTACATCGCGACACAAAGATGTGAACGAACGTCTCCTGAGCGATGAGGTCCTGACAGAGATTGAAACGAAGAATGAAGAAGGCCTGACTTCAGCTCAGATCGTGGAGCTTTTCCGTAGTCGTGAGCTGAAGTTATCGGAGGCGACGTTTCGCAAGTACGTTCAGCTCGGACTCCTCCCGCGCAGCCGACGGGTGGGACGCAAGGGCAAGCACCAGGGCTCGCTCGGGATGTACCCGGCGTCCACGGTGCGGCGGATCAATGAAGTGAAACGGATGATGGGAGAGAGCTTCACGATCGAGGAGATCCAGCAGTCGTTTCTGCGATTCCGGGACGAGATCGAGGTCGTGGAGCGTGGGCTGGACGCGATCTTCGGCGGGTTCGAGCGCGAGCTCGAGAGCGACGCCTTCGAGGGCGCGCGCCGGCAGAAGCTTTCTCGTGAGATGGGTGATGCCCGGAAGGTCGCAACAGACCTGCTGGGTCGTATCGAGCACTTGGAGCGGCAGGTCACATCGCCGCTCGAGCGCGCCGCGAGGGCGCGCGTCTTTTCAGCCGGTGCCTCGGGGGGCGCCGGTGATCTTCTCTAGGAGGGGTTGAGCATGAGCGAGAATCTGTACGGGGACGTGGCAGCAGGGGACGAGCACGAGAACGAGGAGTCGATCGAGGTCCTGGACGTGACGGAGGGCGCGACTCCGAAGCTGCGGCAAAAGCGCCGCACGCGCATGCGCTCTAAGACGATCGCACCGCGTCGTCTCACCAAGGAGGAGCTCAAGATGCGCGAGCTCTTTCCCGTCGTCGAAGATCTCGATCGCCCGGCATCGCGTGGCGAGTGCATGGAGGGCATGCGTCCGTGCCCGTACGTGTCGTGCAAGCACCATCTCTACCTCGATGTGAACCCCGAGACGGGCAGCATCAAGCTCAACTTCCCGGATCTGGAAGTCTCGGAGATGGCGGACACCTGCTCGCTCGACGTCGCCGACAAGGGCGGCATCACCCTCGAGGAAGTCGGCGAGATCCTGAACCTGACTCGCGAGCGCATCCGCCAGGTCGAGGTCCGCGGCCTCATCAAGCTCAAGATGGTCGGCCCGGGCGAAGAGCCCATCCCAGGCGATCCGAACTACGGCATCCCCGTCGTTTTTGATTAGCCCCTAGCGGAGTCTCATGCCCCCGGCCCCGGGCGTTCACGCGCTCGGGGCCTGTTGCTCTGCTCTTGTAACGCTCCCTGCCGCCTGCGACGATGCTGCGGCGATTGTCGTCGAGGAGCGTTATGGGTCGGATCGAGCGGGCGCTGGTCAGTGTTTCGGACAAACGGGGTGTCGAGGAGCTCGCGCGGGGTCTCGCGCGGCACGGCATCACGGTTCTCTCCACCGGCGGGACGGCGCGAATGCTGCGCGAGGCCGGCCTGCGCGTCACCGACGTGGCCGACCACACCGGTGCTCCGGAGATCCTCGACGGCCGCGTGAAGACCCTGCACCCCAAGATCCACGGTGGGTTGCTCGGGCGCGCCACCGACGAGCACCGTCGCGAGATGGCAGAGCACGACATTGCCGCCATCGACCTCGTCATCGTCAACCTGTACCCGTTCCGCGAGACGATCGCGCGCGCGGGTGTGGGCTTCGAGGAGGCCATCGAGAACATCGACATCGGCGGTCCGTCGATGATCCGCTCGGCGGCGAAGAACCACGAGCGTGTCGCGGTCGTCACGGACCCGGCCGACTATGCGACGGTGCTCGCCGAGCTCGACCAGAACCACGGCAGCCTCTCCGAGGCCACGCGCTTCCAGCTCGCGAAGAAGGCCTTCGCGTACACGGCGGCGTACGACGGCGCCATCGCCAACTTCCTGTCGGCGCTGCCGGCCGACTTCGTGCCGTCGAGCGGTGCGCCGATCACGGTGGGCGCCTTCCCCGAGACGCTCACCGTGCAGCTCCGCGAGGCGAAGGTGCTGCGCTACGGGGAGAACCCGCACCAGCAAGCGGCCTTCTATCTGGAGGAGAGCGTGCCCGACGGCCCGTCTGTGGCGCGCGCCGACATCCTCCAGGGCAAGGAGCTGTCGTTCAACAACTACGTCGACCTCGATGCGGCGCTGCAGCTCGTCTCGGAGTTCGCCCGCCCGGCGGTGTCGATCATCAAGCACACCAATCCGTCGGGCGTCGCCGAGTCCGACGCCGGGGTCGCCACGGCATATCGCCTCGCGCGCGAGTGCGACCCCGTGAGCGTCTTCGGTGGCATCGTCGCCACCAACCGCGTCGTCGACGACGAGCTCGCGAGCCTGCTCGCCGAGACCTTCCTCGAGTGCGTAATCGCGCCCGGCTTCACCGACGGCGCGCGCGAACTGCTCGGCAAGAAGAAGGCGTTGCGCCTCCTCGCCTACCAGACACCGCAGCACGGCCACAGCGGCTACGTGCTCCGGTCGGTCCACGGCGGCGTGCTCGTCCAAGGGCGTGACGTCGGGCTCGTGTCCGCC
>JAYTLP010000143.1:0-9082 GCA_043729375.1 Myxococcales bacterium | reverse complement strand
CCTCCTGCAGCGCGTTCTCCCGGTCGCAGGGCGCTTGATGGGCGTCCTCCTCAGTCTGGTGGGGGAGGACCCGTCTCTCGACGCAGAGAAGCTCCTGGGCATGGACCTGCTGCGCCTCCTGCCGCTCGCCGTTCCAGGCTTCGGTCGCATCTTCGCCGAGATGCCCGCTGGCGAGTTCGAGCTCCTCACGCGCGCGCTGCTCGCGGACACCAAGTGTGACGGGCTCCCCCTGTTCGGGACGCCGGGCGGCGACGCCTACGACACGCTCCTGCGCGGGCGGACGATCGACAGCTTCAAGCTCCTGTGGGAGGCGATCCGCGTCTGGTACCCCGACGTTTTTACCCTCGCCCTCGCGCTGAACGTCGCCGCCCCAGCGGCGAAGGGCTCCCAGGTATCCCCCACCTCGCTTGCTACTGGCCCTGCTACCGGCTGATCGAAAAGCGATGGGCCACGCTCGAGAGCATCGAGAACCTGACCCGCGCCAAGATCGTCGAGGCGAACGAGATGCTCGACTCGATTGATGAGGCCGCCTTTCTTGCCGACGAGAAGCGCAAGCGCGAGAAGCAAGCGGACCCAAAAAGAGGCTTCTGAAGTACGACCCCGGTAGCATCCAGATCGCGCCCAGCTTGTAAGAGGTAGGCGCCAGACAAGAGGAGAACCATCATGGCCGTCAACGCGCGTCGCGGAGTACCCCGCACCACACACACCTGGCTCCGGGCGCTCTACAACTACCTCGACACCGAGATCGCGTACGTGCAGCCGGCGGGCGCGACGGGCACGCAGGGGCTCGCGCTGCTCATCGGCGCAGGCGCACCGCAGACGGACATCGGCAACGCGACGGGCCTCATCGGCATGTACGGGACGACGGGCATCCTGCGTCCCACCGGGCTCGGCGCGGTCGCTGGCATCACGGCGGCCTCCGGCTACGACGCGCGGTCGAACGGGGGCATCGGGACCAACTTCTACAGCCTCCAGGACCTCGTCCTCATCATGAAGCAGCGCGGCGACATAACGACCTAGCTCTCCCTTCCCTGCCAAGGCAGTCACGGGTCGCTCCTTCGGGGGCGGCCCTTTTTCGTTTGGGCTCCGTGGTCGCGTAGGATGACCCCATGATCCTCCGCGAGCTGCTCCTCAAGCTGGGTCTCGAGGTCGACGAGGCAAAGTTCGCCAAGGGGCAGATCGCCGCCAGTCTCATCGAGGCTGGCGCGAAGGCCGCCGTAGACGCCGTGAAGGAGCTCGCCACCGCGTTCATCGAGAACGCGAAGGAGGCGATCGAGTACGGCGACCACATCAAGAAAACCAGCCAGTCCATCGGCGTCGGCGTCGAGGCCCTGCAAGAGCTCCAGTACGCCGCGAAGCTCTCCGACGTCGACACGGGCAGCCTGTCGATCTCGCTCGGCAAGCTCGCCATGAACATGAAGAAAGCGAAGGAGGGCAGCAAGGAGGCCGCCGCCTCTCTCAAAGGCATCGACTACAAGAACGCCGACGGCACGCTCAAGACCGCCGACGAGACGCTGTCGGCCATCGCCGACAAGTTCAAGTCGATGCCCGATGGCGTCGACAAGACCGCGCTCTCGATGCAGCTCTTCGGCAAGGCCGGCAAGCAGATGATCCCGTTCCTCAACGACGGGGCGGCTGGGATCGAGGAGCTGCGCGAGGAGGCACACAGCCTGGGCCTCGTCATGGGCGGGGATGCGGTCGACGCGTCCGAGAAGCTCAACGACGACCTCGAGCGCCTGCACATGATCGGCCAGGGCTTGTGGCGCCAGGCCATCGGCCCCCTGCTCCCACAGCTCAGCATTCTCGTGAAGCAGTTCCTTGCATGGCGAAAGGCGAACGCCGCCATCCTCGCGCAGCGGCTGCAGAGCGTCATGAGCACGCTCATCGGCGTCGTGAAGTTTCTCGGGCAGGCGTTCTCCTCTGTCGTGCTCAACGCGGGCCGCCTGCGCGACCTCCTGAGCGGCGGCTACGGGCTCCAGGCTGCGTTCATCGCCATCGGGGCGATCGCCGTGGTCGCCGGCCGGCAGGTGATGTGGGCATGGATCAAGGCTGCCGCGCCGTTCATCGCGCTCGCTGCGATCATCGCCGGCCTGTACCTCGTGTTCGACGACATCGCCGGCTACTACGAGGGCAAGGACTCCGTCTACGGCCGCTTCAAGCAGGAGATGGAGACGTGGCTCAAGCCACAGGCGAACGACCCGTGGTGGCTCGTCGCGCTCAAAGACTTCATGCAGCTCCTCCACGACGCGATCGAAGCGAAGCACGAGTTCGACGACGCCATGAACATCACGAACCCGAAGATGATCGACAAAATGGCGGGCCGAAATTCCCGCGAGACGCAGGCGCAGAGCGACCGACAAACGCTCGCCACAGCGCGTCAGCGCGCCGCCATGGGACTGCCCGTCACCGACGCCGCCCGCGATGCCCTGGGTCGCTCTGGCGTCAGCTCGGAGGCGTTCATGGCGAAGTACAACACGCAGTCGAGGCCGGAGCTCACGGGCGGCGGCGGCATGAGTTCGGGAAGCGCCAGCGTCAGCGCGCCCGTCCAGATCACCGTCGTGCAGCAGCCAGGGCAGAGCGGCACGGACCTCGCCTCCCAGATCAAGACGCACATCGATGACCACCTTCAGAGCGTCTACTCTGAAGCGAACGCAGGGGTGAGCCAGTGAGCCAGCGCGCCGTCATCTTCGTTGCAGCGGTCGACGTGATCGAGATCGACTCGGTGTTGGACGAGTCGCACACCCTCACCAGCACCGTCACGGACCATCCCGTCGAGAACGGGTTCAACATCTCCGACCACAGCCGCCCGGACCCCGACACGGTGTCCCTCCGGTGCTTCGTTTCCAACACGCCGCTCTCAGCCGAGCAGCAGTCGCGCGCGGTCCGCGAGGGCGACTACCAGTTCCAGACGAGCTCGCTCCAGGACGTTCCCATCGGGGCGGTCGGCAGCCGCGGCGACAGCGCGTACCAGAAGCTCAAGCAGCTCCGCGCCACCGGGGCGCTCGTGAAGGTCGTCACCTCGCTCACCACGTACAAGACCAGCGACACCGAGGGAATGACGATCACCAGCATCTCCATCCCGCGCACGCTCCAGAACTACGACGGGCTCGAGTTCACGCTGGCGCTCAAGCAGATCCGCATCGTGAAAAACCGCTCGACGACGGACCAGAAGCAGAAGGTGAAGAAGGCGCGCCCGCGCGTGAAGGTCGGGGCGAAGCCGACCACCGAGGTCGCGCCGGTCGACAACCGCACGGCTGCGGCGAAGATCATGGACACCGGCGGCGTACAGAAGATGCTCGGCGGGCTCTCGTCCGGGCTGGGGCTCTGACATGGCGCTCATCATCCCGATCACGCGAACCGTCGACGACGCTTCGCACTTCGATCAGGACGTCACGGTCGACGGGTCGAACTACACGCTGCGCTTCGACTGGAACGAGCGCCTCGGCGCGTGGTTCCTGACCGTGCTCGGCGCGGACGGAGAGACGGTCTGCACACCGGAGCAGCGCCTCGTCTGCAATTGGAAGATCGCGAAGTACCTTTCCAATCGCGACCCCGAGGGCTTCTTCGTGCTCGCCGACACGGCCAACGACTTCTCGCGAGGCGTCGACCCCAGCTTCGACGACCTCGGCGCGCGGCATCAGCTCCTGTACTTCTCGCCCGGCGAGCTCTAAGCCATGGCCGGTGACGGGCAGCTCATGCACGACCGTCGCTGTCGCGTGACGACGGCGACCCCGATCGACGACCCGACCGACTTCAAGACCACGAAAACGCACGTCGTAGAGGTCGACGGCGGCGTCACCGACCAGCCGGGGCGGATCGGGCTGCGCTTGCAGTTCAAGGTCACGCGCACGCTCAAGAAGGAACCGAACACCTCCGAGATCACGATCACCAACCTGAACAATGACAGCCGCTCGGCCCTCCAGAAGAAGGGCTCCAAGGTGATGCTCGAGGCCGGGTATCGCGGTACGGGCGTGTCCCGGTACTTCGTCGGCGACATCCGAAACGCCGACCACATCCGCGCGAACGGCGACTGGGAGAGCAAGCTGTCGCTCGGGGACGGAGAGCGCGCGTGGGGCTTCTCTCGGATCTCGGAGAGCTTCGCGCCGGGCACGCCCAAGTCAGACGTCATCAGGCGCGTGGGCATCGTTATGGGCATCGACAAGGGCAACCTCGACGATGCCGTGGGCAACATCTCCGGCGCGTTCGAGCAGGGCTTCTGCGCAGCGGGGAACACCGCCCGCGTGTTCGACAAGCTCATCAAGGGCGCGAAGCTGGAGTGGTCTGTCCAGGACAACGCGCTCCAGATCCTCGACCCGTACGCGACGCTCAACCTTCCGGTGCCCGTGCTCTCCGAGTCGACCGGACTCGTCGGCTCGCCGGAGATGGGCGCACCGAAGAAGAAGGGAGGGACGGGCCTCGTGAAGTGCAAGCACCTCCTGTTCCCGACGAAGCCCGGTGCGAAGGTGAAACTCGAGAGCAGCCGGTACGACGGCTATCTCCGGGTCGAGTCCTGCGTGTTCACTGGCGACACGCACGGCGGGGACTGGTACACCGAGATCGAGGGCACGATCCTGCGCTGACCCACCGACGGGCGGTTGTCCTTCCCCTGCCGCTGCGGGATCATGGGGGCATGGGTAGACGACGACTCGGGATCATCGCGTGGACGCTCGCTGGGGCCTGTTCTGCGGGGCCTTCCGCGCAGCAGGTCCATCCACAGCTCTCGCGCCAGAACGAGGCCCTGCGCGTGGTCTGGGAGCTCGAGCTGGGCGCCCCAGCCGAGATTGAGGCGTCGCCGATCGAGTGGGTCGTCGGCCAGCCGTGCACCCCTGGCAGCGCGTGGCCGGCGATGGTCTACAACGGCCGCTGCGTCGGCGGGCTCTACAGCTTCGACCTCGCCACGGTCGTAGAGGCGCGCGACGGGTTCCCGGCGTTCAGCTCGACCGCCTTCACGCATGAGCTCGTGCACGCCTTTTTGTTCAAGACGACGGGCGACCAGGACGGCGGCCACGCGCGCCCGGAGTGGTCCCATGTGGCGTCCGGCAACGATGCACTGGCGGCCGCCGGCCTGTAGGCTGGCGGCATGGCCGAGCGACTCAGTCTCCAGGGGATCATCAACACAGCCGTGGAGCAGGCGCTCCGCTCGCTGCACGTCTGCCTTCCTGCCAAGGTCGTGAAGTGGAACGCCTCGAAGCAGCGCGCGAACTGCCAGATCCTCGTCAAGGACGTGAGCGAGGACGAGACGGGCGCGCGGCAGGCGAAGTCGATCCCCGTGGTTCCCGGAGTGCCCGTGCAGTTCCTCGGCGCCGGCGGCTTCCGCATCACGTGCCCCATCTCGGACGGTAGCCTCGTGATCCAGGGGAAGCAGATGCCGGCGACCACCGGGACCCTGTTCTTCGCAGACCGCTCGCTCGACAAGTGGCTGGCCGGGAGCGGATCCGAGGTCGACCCCGAGATCGACCACGACCACGACATCAGCGACGCCATCTTTGTCCCGGGACTGATGCCGTTCGGCTCGCCGTTGCAGGACGTGCCCACAGCGGCGGGCAGCGTTGGCTTCGACGGCGGGCTCCAGATGCTCAACGACGGGTCCGTGATCACGCTCGCGCAGACGGCGGGGAGCTCTGACTTCGTGGCCCTCTCCAAGAAGGTGAAGGCGTGGTTCGACGCCTTCAACACGGCGGTGTCATCGTGGACCGTTGCTCCCAACGATGGCGGGGCCGCGTTCAGGGCGCTTCTCGCGGCGCCGCCGTTCAGCACCACGTCCACGAACGTCGCGGCCACGAAGGTCAAGGCCGAGTAGCACACGCGCGCGCGGGACCTGTAGACTCGCCTCGTGGCCCTCGTAAGAGACTTCAAGCAGACGCTCACCGGCGAATGGGACACGTCAGGCGGCGACTTCGGCACGGTCGCAGACGCCGCCGCGGTGCCGCAGGGAATCAAGATCCGGCTCGGCATGATCCTCGGCGAGGTGTTCCTCGACGAGTCGATCGGTGTCGACTGGATCGACGGGATCAACGTCGCCGGCGCGGACCCGCTCGTGGTGCGCGGGCTCCTGGCAGCCGCCATCGCGAGCACGCCGGACGTCAAGAACGTGAACGGCTCGCAGCTTGTCGTCGACACAGCGACCCGCGAGGCACGCGTGTCCTACGCGGTCGACACCGTCTACAGCCAGAACACTCTCGCCGACGCCATCATCGTGGGGCCCTAAATGTCCAGTTCCTACGGGATCACGCCGACCGGCTTCTACGCCAAGCCACTCGGGACAGTTGAGCTCGAGACAGACACCGGCCTGCGGAACATCATCGGCGCGAGCGCGGGCACGGACTCGAGCGGCCGCATCCCGTATGCGTCCATGGCCGGGCAGCTCAAGGTGTTGCTCGTCGACGGCTTCTCCGGCATGTGGGATCTGCTCCAGGCGGTCGTCGCGCAGCTCGACCCGAACCAGGCCGGTGGCACCGCGCAGGATGTCATCGCCGCGCTCACCGGCACCGTGCGAAACAAGGCGCGCCAGAGCATCGCGACAGGGCTCCTCATCGGGGACCCTGGCACGCAGCTCCCCGCGGGGCGCGCGGCGACGGTCGCGGGCACGACGGTACGTTTCTCCATGCCGACCGGCACGGTCATCGCGACGGGGACGAGCTGGACGCCGTCCGCCACGTACGGCATCGGGGACGTTCGCTACAACAACGCCCGCACGTACGTGTCGCTCTCCAACGGCACGGTGGGACCGAGCGGCCCGAGCGGCGTCGGCCCGTACTTCGCCGACAACGGAGTGACGTGGCGGTACCTCGGCGACGGCATCGGCAACGTGCTCGCCGGCTTCCTGTCTGACCTCCAGGGACCGATCGGTGTCGCCACCGGAAGCCTCAACGCGATCGCGACGCCGGTCGACGGCTGGAAGGCGATCACGAACCTCCAGGCGGGCGTCCAGGGCGCGTACGCGGAGACGGACTCCTCGCTGCGCGTACGGCGCGACGCAGAGATCGCCACCACGGGGAACACCACGCGCGACGCAATCCGCTCCAATGTGCTGAGCGTCAACCAGGGCTCGAACGATCCGAACCACCAGCCGCCGACGGTCGTTCAAGTGTTCTCGAACACGACCGACTTCGTCGACGCCAACGGCTTGCCTGGGCACAGCGTGGAGGTACTCGCGTTCGGCGGCACGACGGCGGACATCGCTCAGGCGATCTGGAACTGCGTCGGCGCGGGGACGAACACGTTCGGGAACCGCTCGGACGTCGTGCTCGACTCCGAGGGACAGCCTCAGACCGTGTACTGGAGCCGCCCGAACACGATCCCGTTCTGGGTCACGGCCGCAGGCGGGTACGACGCAACGCAGTGGCCGGCGAATAGCCAGGCGGTCGTTGCCCAGTCGATGCTCTCGGCGCTCCTCACGGGGACGCAGAGCTGGCCGATCGGACGCGACGTTCGATACTCGCCGCTGAACGCGATCATCATGACCGGCCCGGCGGGGACCACCGGCGGCGTTGCCGTCGTGCCCGCGCCCGCAACTGCTCCGCCGGTCCCTGGGCTCTACGAGGTCATCTCGCTCGCCTTCGGTACTGCGACGGGTCCCGTGAGCTCCGCCACGGTTCCGCTCGGCGTCAGGGACGTGCCGGCCTTCGACGTCTCGCGCTGCTCCTTCACCGCCACGCCCGAGACGAACTAAATGGCCGACAAGATCGACTACGTCGCGAGCTGGGCGGACCGGCTCACGAGCCGCCTGTTCACGCAGTACCGGAACAAGACCACGTGGACGGCATGGATCCAGGGCGTGCTCGCGCCGCAGTTCCAGGATCTCGAAGATGCGATGCAGTCGATGCTCGCCGTCTTCGACTACCAGAACAACTCGGGCGTGCTGCTCGATCTCGTCGGGGCGTACATCGGGCAGCCGCGGCTCGGTGTCGACGACCCGACGTACAAGCAGTACATCTCCGGTCGGATCATCGCGAACCACTCCACGGGAACACCGGAGGAGCTCTACCGGCTGCTCCGTGCCCTCTTTGGCGCCACCGCCGCGCCGCGCTACCTGGGCGGCTACGCCAAGCAGTTCCAGCTCGCCGTGACTGGGCTCGCGCTCACGGTGCAGCAGGCCGCGCTCGCTGCGAGCTTCATTGGAGCCGCGAAGGAGGCCGGGGCGCGCGGCGTCTTCGTGTACCGTACCTATCCAACGGCACAGACCTTCACGTTCGACGTGGGTCCTGGCTACGACGTCGGCTTTTTCGCTGACGCAATACAGACAGCGTAAGGGGAGACAACGATGGCCGGACCAGTACGCCCGAGCGGATATATCGGCTGGGCCTCAGCGACAGGCGCAACAAACATCGTCGAGCCCATCGACTCGAAGAAGGGTCTCGGCTGGGCGAACGGCGAGTCGCCGTCATCTTCGATGACCAACTGGCTTCTAATGAAGCAGGACCAGGGCGCCGCATATTTGCAGTGGAAGTCGAATCTGCGAACGGTCGTTGTCGATGATTTCAGCTTTGTCGATCAGGCGCCGAACAACTTTGCATTCAATGGCGGTCCAATCGGCTCGACCAATTATCCCAAGTGGATCACCGATCAGCCGTGGTTCCTTCCTGGCGGCTTCGACGTCGCCGAGGGCGCCCCCGAGGCCGCGTCGGCGGCAGGCTGCTTCTACATGAAAAACCAGCTCAACGCATACGGCTTCCCGCCGGGGCTTGTCAGTCGCGTCGTTTCTCCTGTCGGTGTAGTCGGTGGGCGTGACTTCTTCATGGAGGACATCATCATGGAGCACACGCGAGGCCCATCCGGCTTCGGCTGTGCGACCGAGTTCGGCGTTGGCATCACCGGCCTTGGCGGCCAGGGTTACACCAACCTCGGCAAGCAATTCGTTGGCTTCGTGTGGACGGGTGCAAGCCCCATGGTCTTCGCGCAGTGGCAGCCGACCGGACAGGCGGCAACCTCCGTCTCGCTTGGCGTCTCGCCGCTGTACAAGCAGTTTCGCAAATACACGGTCGAGTCCCGTGGACCGACGATGGCGTTCTACGTCGACGACCAACTGCTCGCGGCCGCTCCTGCCGGTCCCCTTGGCGCCTCTGGCGTGCGTGGGTTCTTC
>JAYTLP010000142.1:0-8076 GCA_043729375.1 Myxococcales bacterium | reverse complement strand
AAGATCGAGGCGGGTGCGTTCTCCGGCCGCAACATTCGCTACGGGATTCGCGAGCACGCGATGGGCGCGATGGCCAACGGCATGGCGGCTTACGGCGGCTTCATCCCGTTCACGGCCACCTTCCTCACGTTCTCCGACTACATGCGGCCCGCCATCCGCCTCGCCGCGCTGTCGCAGCTGCAGGTCATCCACGTCTTCACCCACGACTCGATCTTTCTCGGGGAGGACGGCCCGACGCACCAGTCGGTGGAGCACACGGCGGCCCTGCGCATGATCCCGAACGTCGACGTGTGGCGTCCGGCCAACGGCGTCGAGTGCGCCGTCGCGTGGGGCATGGCACTCGAGCGAACGAACGGACCCTCGGAGATCATTCTCTCGCGGCAAAAGGTGGACGCTCCCGCGCAGGCGGTCGACCCGCAGGAGGTACGTCGAGGCGCCTATGTCTCGCTCGCGGAGCAAGGGGGCAAGCCGGACCTCGTCCTCATCGCCACCGGCTCCGAGGTCGGGCCGGCGGTGCAGGCTGCGCTGCTCCTCGTCAAGGATGGCCTGAAGGTGCGCGTCGTCTCGATGCCGTGCGTCGAGCTCTTCGAGCGTCAGGACAAGGCCTACCAGGCGAAGGTCCTGCCCGACGGCGTGAAGCGCGTCTCCATCGAGGCCGGTCGCACCGAGGCGTGGTACCGCTTCATCGGCCTCGACGGCCTCGCCATCGGCGTCGACCGGTTCGGCGCCTCTGCCCCCGCCAGTGTCCTCGCCGAGAAGTACGGCCTCACCGCCGCGAAGATCGCCGAGCAGATCCTGGCCTGGCGCCGCTAGCACGCGCGGCACGAAGAGGCGGCGCCTCCCCACGGGGAGCGCCGTCTCTACGCGTAGCGAGCTTCGACGAACGAGTAGAGCCCGTAGGCAACGAGGCCGATGGCCACGGCGCCGAGCACGACCGGCCCCATCTTCGCGAGCACGTCGAGCGCCTCCTTTGTGCTGCCGATGTAACCCGAGAGCGCGGTGTGCCCTGCCTCGAGGACGAAGCAGCCGACGATGGCCATCACGACGCCACGCGCCGCGTAACCGAGCTGGCCCGCGCGCTGGATGGCACCGCGGCGCGCTTCGCCGACTGTCCGGAGGTCGATGTCCTTCATGAAGCGCGAGCTCGCGGCCTTGTAGAGCGTGAACAGGCCCGCGCCGAGCACGACGAGGCCCATCAACTCGAGAAAGTACGCCCCGCCCGGCCAGTGCAGGATGGCGCGCGTGTAGCTGCGCTGCGAGGCGCGCGCGGCCTGCGCGGTCGGACCGTCGTGACCGCTCCAGGCCCCGTGCCCGGCGAAGGCGACGAGGCTCGTGTAATACAACCCGTCGACGATGTAGACGAAGCGCCGCAGGAGACCCTTGCCATCCTTACCCTTGTGCTCGGTGTCGAAGACACCTTGTGCGATGCGCAGGAGCGAGTACCCCGCGAGGCCGATCGCGACCAGGCCGAGGAGCACCCGCCCGCCGGGCAGGCTCTGCAGCGACTGCACCGAGTGACGTTGATCGACGACCGCGCCGCTGCGCTGCCCGAGCGCCGCCAGAAGCGCGAGCATCCCCATGAGCAGATAGACGAACCCGCGAGCACAGAGCCCGACGCGCCTGAGCACGCGAAACGATGGAGCTCGAGCGGTCACCATTGACACGCGCGGAGCCTACCCCAGCCGCGCGGCCCGCGCGGACGCGCAGAACGACGGCGCCGCTGCTCACGAGGAAGGACGCCTTCTCCGCCACTTTACTGCGTGACCTTGACGCTGATCCTTCCTCGGCTGCACTCGGGCTTCTTCGGCAGCGTCAGCGCGAGGACGCCGTCCTCGCGCCGGGCCGAGACAGGCCATTCACGACCTGCAACAGGCGCTCGGTCTCGGTGAAGGGCGCTGGGCCCGTCCGCCCCGACACGAGCAACCTTTTCATCGTCCGCGCGGTGTCGAGCGCCCATGATCGGCTGGAGCCACCGTGATGCTGCGCGGCGTCTCGCGCGGTGCCAGCGGAACGCTGTCAGCCGGCCCGCACCGCGCCTTGCACGACGCAATGGCGTCCGGTCCGGCCTGCGTCACGATCCCGGTCTGCTCGCAGTCGTCGGAGCAGCTCTGACGACGCACACCCAGCGCGGGCTCTGGCCTCTCCACGCGTGTGGGGCTCTCGCGGACCCGCATCGCGTAGCCGGCCACGAACGCCGCCGCCAGCGCCAGGAAGAAGACCGCCGCTCGACCCACTGCGGCGTTGTACCATGCGCCCGTCCTGTTCCGGGAGGCTGACCATGTCCGAGATCATTGAAGTTCGTGCTCGCGAGATCCTCGATTCCCGCGGCAACCCCACCGTCGAGGTCGATGTACGCTGCGCCTCGGGCGCGACCGGGACGGCGGCAGTTCCATCCGGCGCCTCGACGGGCGAGCACGAGGCGCACGAGCTACGTGACGGCGACAAGAAGCGCTACATGGGCAAGGGCGTGCAGAAGGCCGTGGAGCACGTCCACTCCACCATCGCGGAGGAGCTCGTGGGCGTCGATGCGCTCGATCAGGCTGCGATCGATGCGCTCCTCATCGCGCTCGACGGCACGCCTACCAAGTCGCGCCTCGGCGCGAACGCGATGCTCGGCGTCTCGCTGGCGTGCGCGCGCGCAGGGGCCGAGGAGTCGGGCCTCCCGCTCTATCGGTACCTCGGCGGCGTCGGCGCGACGCGCCTGCCCGTGCCCATGTTCAACATCCTCAACGGCGGCAAGCATGCCGACTCCAACGTGGACTTCCAGGAGTTCATGGCGATGCCCATCGGGGCGCCCACCTTCTCCGAGTCGCTCCGCTGGGGCGTGGAGATCTACCACGCGCTCAAGAGCATCCTCCACGACAAGGGCTACGCGACCGCGGTGGGCGACGAGGGCGGCTTCGCTCCGTCACTGAAAGCCAACGAGGAGGCCGTCGAGCTCATCCTCGCGGCCATCGAGAAGGTGGGCCTCAAGGCCGGCAAGGACGTGAGCATCGCGCTCGATCCGGCCACCTCCGAGCTGTGGAAGGACGGCAAGTACGTATTCGCCGCCAGCGGCGCGCCGTCGAAGACCTCGGCCGAGATGATCGATCACTGGAAGAGCTGGATCGACAAGTATCCGATCGTCTCTCTCGAGGACGGCCTCGCCGAGAACGACTGGGACGGGTGGAAGCTGCTGGCCAAGACCATCGGTGACCGCGTGCAGCTCGTCGGTGATGACCTCTTCGTCACCAACCCGAAGTTCGTTGCCCGCGGCATCGCGGAGCACGCCGCCAACGCCGTGCACATCAAGGTGAACCAGATCGGCACGCTCACCGAGACGCTCGACGCCATGGCGCTGGCGAGCTCGGCGGGCTGGCGCTGCGTGATGTCGCATCGCTCGGGCGAGACCGAGGACACGTTCATCGCCGACCTCGCCGTCGCGACCGGCTGCGGCCAGATCAAGACCGGTGCGCCTGCCCGCTCCGAGCGCGTCGCCAAGTACAATCGCCTCCTGCGCATCGAGGAGGAGCTCGGGGAGGCCGCGCGGTTCTCGTTCACCGGCCGGGCCCGCTGAGGGCCTCTCCGCTCAGCGTTGCCGGGCCGCCCTCGACCGCCGCGCGCGGCTCCACAGGTGGAGCGCGCGCAGCTCGGCCTCGCGGTCGGGCCCGAGGTGCCGAACGGCGGTCATGTGCAGCAGCGTCGGCAAGAGTCGCCGCGCGTCCGCCTTGCGAAGACGCGCGGCGCGCACGCGCTTCGTGTGCTCCGTGCTCCACGCCGGTGGCACATCCATGAGCGTGCCGAGCTCTCGCTGCACGGCACGGTAGGCCGCAGCCTCCGTGTCACTGGTGCTCGACACCACGTCGAGGTCCGGAGCGGGGAGCCCGAGCCCGCGGGCCATCGCCTCGAACACCAGCGCCACGTGCGCTTCTGCGGGCAGCGTGTACGGCTCGACCAGTAGCCGCGAGTCGGCCTGGAAAATTTGCTCCACGGCGGGGAGCGCGGCGCCGTAGCGCGCGTGCTCCGGGTGATACGGTCGGATCTGCGTCGTCACGACGAGCCCCTGCGCGACGAATGGCATCAGCACGCGGAGAAGCGCGACCACGAGAGCATCCGGTGTCTTCCCCTGCATGCGAACCCGGAGCTGCTCACCGTCGTCGTCGACGTACGGCAGCACGAACCACGCCATCGCGCGGCGCGTCGCGAAGTCCACGATCGCAGGCAAGAGCAGATCGTGGTGGCGACGCGATGCGAAGATCACCAGCGTCCGCCAGCTCGACTCCGCGGGCGCCTCCGCAGGCGGCGATGCGACACCGAGTGGCGGAAGAGACGCGACGGCTTCGTCGAGCACCGCACACACGAGCTCGCATCGCCGCCCGCTGCCGTCGAGCTCGCGCCCGAGCGGCGGCCAGATCTCGTGCGCGCGAAGGAGCGCGGGGTCGCGGAGCTGCACCCGCTGCGCGGGATCGTCGAGGTCGATGGGCAGGAGCACGTCCTCCGAGCCCACCTGCACGTGGCTGCCGATACCTTCCCGTGCGCGCCATTCCGCGAGCGATGCATCGTCTCGCTTTATCGGAAGTGCCCAGCTCTGCGGCGCGATCACGAAGCCGTCGAGGCGCACGCGCGGAAGCCACGGGAGCTGCGCGAGCGGTCCCCACGTGAGCGCCCACGGCGCGTGCTGCCTTCGAAGCGAGTCGCCGAGCAGCGCGCGAGTCGCCGAGCGCGGCGCGGTGGTCGAGCGGACGCGATGGAGCGGCGCGATACGGAGGCGCTGCCCGTCCACGGCGATCGCACGGTGCACGACGCTCCCGGGCTCGTTCACCACCTGACACTGCTGTGGCGTCACCGCGCCGCCCTCCGGCCAGCTGCTCACGGCGAGCGCCGCGTCGCGCAGCGCCGGCGTGCAGCACAGGTCTGCGACGTCGTGGCTCGGCGCATAGGCGACGTCGAGCCGCAGCACGTCACCGTCGACCTCGAGCTCTGCCTGCCGGAGGGCGGCGAGCGCCTCGTGCATCTCCTCGCCGAGCGCGTGCGCGTAGCGACCCCAGCTCGACCCCGCAGGTGCGTGGATGCCGAGCAGCCAGTCCTCGCCTTCGCGCCCTCCCCCGCACGGCGCGAGCTGCAGCTCGAAGGAATCGGTGGCAGCCACGCCGCACCGTCGCTCGAGCTCGGCGGCGTCGAGCTCGAGCGTGTGTCGACCCGGCGCCGCGGCGACCACGAGCCCCGCGAGCCAGCACACCACGTCCAGCCCAGGTGCTGGCGGCTCGACATGGCGCGTGCCGTAGCGCTCGTGCTCGAGGGCAGGAACCGGTACGAGGCCCTCACCGACGAGCGCGCGCGCCGCGGCGAGCTGCTCGTCGAGGCCAGCGAGCCGCGACTCGTCGATGGGCGGCGCGAGCGCGTCTGCCATCGCGAACAGCAGCGGCGCGAGCGCGGCAGCACGTGCGATCGGCTCGAGGTCGACGTGGCTACGCCGGGCGTTGTGCAACAGCGTGGCGTGCAGCGGGGTAGGCCCATGTCCCGGCAAGAGCGCGAGCTCCGCGCGTATCATTGCCGCCGTGCCCGTGAGCTCGAGGCCGGGCACGCGCCGTTTCATCCACTCCGTCGGGGGGGGGCCGACGAGGGGGGGCTCGAGGTCGTGGTGGAGGAATCCGTCGTCGACGAGCTGAAGGAGCAGCTCTCGCGCGTGCGGCAGGCCGAGCTGCCGCTCCAGCCTGGAGGTCACCGTCCAGCTGCGCGCACACTCGAGGAGAAGCGCGAGCGTGTCGTCGAGCGTGAGGACGCGCTGCACCGCCTCGCGGTCACCGAACGCGAGCCAGCACACCTCGTCGGCCGACACGACGAGCGACGGTGCGAGCCGGAGCTTGGCCCGTCTCCACGCGGGGCCGCCGAGCAGCTCGCGCCCGAGCGCCGCGAGCCGCGACCACGTCACGTCGTGGCGTGCACGGGGCTCACCGAGCGAGAGCGAGCTCGGTCGGTCGTCGAGGGGCACGACAGCGACGCCGGCGAGAAGGCCGTGAGGCGTGGGCCGGAACGCGGCGCGGCGCCGATACCTGGCGACTCGGTCGGCGCCGCGCGGATCCGCGTGCCCGTGCAAGGTGGGGCTCGCGAGCGCGACCGCTTCGTCGAACAGCGGGCTCGCGATGCTCGGATCGTCGAGCGCGGCGACGGGGAGGAGCGGCGCGCGGAGGAGCGCGTAGGGGACGATGCGCACGGCACCAGAAAACTAACACGCCGGGTGCGTCGGACCCGGCGAGCTGTAGAGGCGTGTTCGACTCCGTGGTGCGACTGCCCCAAAAACAGCAAGGCCAGCGGCGGCCGGGATCGACGTGGTCGACCTCAGCTCGGCGCTGGCCCTGGCGCGGTGACGCCCGGAGGCGGCCCGCGATTCATATCGCCGCTCTCGCGGCGCAGCACATCTTCAGTTGTGGCGCCGGGTGTCAGTCGGCACGGTGGCGCAGGTCGACGGAGGACCTGCATCGAGCGCGGCATGCAGAGCACCACGCATCGAGCTGGTCAGAGAGGACCCGCCCGGGTCCCACACATGCCATGATTTGGAAATCGACGAACGTCCAGCATCCGCACTCCCTTCGGTAACCAGGCAAGCTCGCGCAGCAGCGGAGCTCCCGGCTTTGCGCCCCGCGGTCGCCCGCAGTTTGCCGTTTCGGGGAACAGCGTTCGAGGTCAGTGAGTCGCGCCATTCGGGGCGCCGGCCCTGCTGCTCCTCGTCGGTGTTTGAGCACCGTACGAACATGAATATCGCAAATGCCGTGCGCTTCATCAACATGTAAGACCGGCGCGGCACCTCACGCAGCGATGGTGAAATGTGAACGCGACGACACTTTTGCGGGTAGCTGCGCATGGGCGCACGAAACAGGCGCGGTGTAGGTGAATGCTGTCGCGTGGGGTCTGCTGCGGCAGAACGCCGAGGGTACCGCGAAGGTGAACCTCTTCGACCCGATCGCCGACGCGCTCGCGATCCATTGCACCTTCGAGGAAAAGACCTTTTGCTGCCAGCAGACCCGCACCACACGGCGAAGTGCTCGGCGCTGAAGGAGCAGGTCACCCGTCACGTGGAAGAAGGGCGCACGGAACTCTTCTCGAAGGCGCGCAAGCTGCTCGACGCGGAGCAGCTCGAGTCCCTCGGCGAGGTGATGCAGGCCCGGACCGTCATGCTGCAAGGTGCCAGCGGGCGTCGCGCGGTGCCGTCGCAGACCGCGCACGCCGCCAGGCTGCGATGACAAAGTTGCAGGTGTAGCAAACCGTCTCGGTGTGGCGAACTGGAACGGACCGCGCTACTTGAAACCGTCGAGCCCCGGGTTCGGGTCGGGCGCTTCTTCCTCGAGCGGTGCGTCCCTTTCCGGCCCAGGAAGTTCTCGATCCCCACCGACGGGCGGAAGCCGCTGCTTCTTCGTGTCGGGCCGGTCTCGTGGCGGAACGAACTCGGGAGCGGCCGGTGGTTTTATCGTCGCCATGCCGGTAGCCCGAGCAGAAGCAGTGCCAGAGGGCACGCGGCACGTCGCTTGCTGTCGTTCGGCCGGTGGGAGCGCAACGTCATCTGACCGGGCGACCGACCGAGTCCCTCGGCTACCAGCAGTGGCGCTGGGTCGACGCCGACCGTGACGGCAGCGTGAGTGCCAGGGAGGGTGCGCGCTTCGTGTGGGAGGAGCTCCTGCGCGATGGCGGCGCGATGGACATGGCGGCGCTGGTCGCGTACTGGTCGCTGCTCGCTCTGTTCCCGTTCGGCATTCTCGCGCTCTCGCTCGTCGCCTACGTTCCGCTGCACGGCCTCGACCAGGAGCTCATCGATTTCGTGTGGCAGGTGATGCCGCACGACGTCGCCCAGCTCTGCGACGGGGTTCTGCGCGAAGTCGTGGGCAAGCAGCACGGCGCCCTGCTCGTGGTCGCCCTCGTCGGCGCGATGTGGACCTCGTCCGGTGCAGTCAGTGCCACCATGTCGGCCCTCAACCACGCATGGGGCGCGAAGGAGACACGACCGTACTGGCACAAGAAGGGTCTCTCGCTCCTCGTCACGCTCGGGGGCGCGCTGGTCGTCGTGCTCGCGATGATCGCCCTGCTCGTCACCTCCGTCGTCGG
>JAYTLP010000141.1:0-20455 GCA_043729375.1 Myxococcales bacterium | reverse complement strand
CGGGCGGAGCGGAGCAGCGCCGTCAATGCACGCAGCGCGCGGCTCCCCATGCGATCAACCTAGCGTGGCGTTCTGGCCGCGAGTGACAATTCTCCACGTCGAGGCTCGCGTAGCTGCTTGATTCTCGAGGTCGCGCGCGGCACCGACCGTGCTCCTTCGATCCGGATGCGCAGGACCATCCTCCTCTTTGCTGTGACGATCTTTCCCGCTGCGCTGGTCGAGCTGCCGGCCTACGCCGAGGAGCCGGCTGCCGAGAGGCTGCACATGCGCCCGAAGAAGCGCCTCAGTGCCGCGCAGAAGCGGGCTCGTGCCGCGACCCACGAGGCGCCGCCCGAGGGGCCGCATCGCACGCCACGGACGGCAGGCGCGCCCGCTGTCGCCTCGTCCGGGGCAGACCTTCGACCGGGCCGCGTGATCGACGCACCGCAAGCGCCCGGGCCCGACTCGTCTACGCCGCGCGAGGTCGTTCCTGCCGCCTCTGTCGAGACGAAGCGCGATCGCAAGCGCGACCGCGACACCGTGCAGCCGCCGTATCCGACCGGCTACGACCCCGGGCGGAACCTGCAGGGGACCCAGGGCTTCGCGCCGACGAGCACGTCGGTCGTGCCGTAGCGCGCTACTCCACGAGCGCCGCGAACTCGTCGACCTGGTTCTTCGACATGATGTGTACGCCGGCCAGCGCGACCTGCATCGCTCAGGCGCTCACGTGGGAAGGACCTTCAACGCCGTCAGCTGGTCGAGCGCGTGCTGGGCCTCGCCCGCCTGCTGCGGTATGAGCTCGAGATGCTCGCCGGTGAACGCGAGCGGGCGAGCCTGCGCGCGAGCGTCGTCGCGACCGAGCAGCGCCCTGTGCAGGTGCATCTGCAGCTCGTACACGGCGGCGGCATCGATGAAGCGCAGCGCCGCGTCCTCGAAGCTATCGTCGAGCTGCACGGAGAACCGTCGCGCGGCGCGTCGGTGATGTCGGTGACCGTCTTGCCGGAGGCGGAGACCGAGGTCCGGCGTGTGTCGGGTCCAGGTGCAAGCTCTGCACCGCTGATCTCGAGGAGATCCGTGTGCTTCCGACGGGAGAGAAGCGATCAAAACGCGGATCGAGGAGCCACCCGGAGGCAACGCGTGGTCTGTTGACGCTGACGATGGCAGCGCGTAGACCACGGGCCATGCTGCACCCCTACGCCTCCTTCGTCGGCAAGGTCGACAAGCCCGCGCGCTACCTCGGCGGGGAGTACCAAGCGCTCACCAAGCCATGGGACTCGGTGAAGTGCCGCGTCGTGCTCGCGTTCCCCGACATCTACGACATCGGTATGTCGCACCTCGGGACCAAGATCCTCTACTCGCTGCTCAACAAGCACGATGAGATCCTGTGCGAGCGGGCCTTCGCGCCGTGGGTCGACATGGAAGCAGAGCTGCGCTCGCGCAACCTGCCGCTCTACACGCTGGAGAGCGCGCGGCCTCTGCGCGACTTCGATGTCGTCGGCATCTCGCTGCAGTTCGAGATGACGTACACGAACGTGCTCACGCTGCTCGACCTCGGGGGCATCCCGCTGCGCGCGGCCTCACGCGGGGAGGATGATCCGATCGTGCTCGGCGGCGGCCCGACGGCCACGCACCCCGAGCCCATCGCGCCGTTCTTCGATGCGCTGCTCATCGGCGAGGCCGAGGAGGCACTTCCGCCCGCGCTGCTCGACCTCGCGCGCTGGAAGGCAGAGGGTGTGCCGCGCCGGGAGCGGCTCGTCCGCCTGTCACAGCACAAAGGTTTCTACGTTCCGTCGCTTTACACCATGCGGGTCGACGACAAGTCGCAGCTCGAGGTCGTCGACGGTGTGGTGGACCCGCGCGTGCCGCGCAAGGTCACGCGCGTGTGGGTCGAGGACCTCAACAAGTTCCCGTTCCCGTCCGATTCGCCGGTGCCGTACGCGGAGGCTGTCTTCGATCGCGTCTCCGTCGAGATCGCGCGCGGTTGCACCGAAGGCTGCCGCTTCTGCCAGGCCGGCATGATCTATCGCCCGGTGCGCGAGCGGGACCCGGACAGCATCGTGAAGTCCGTTCTCGACGGCGTGAAGAACGGCGGATACGACGAGACGTCGCTCACCGCGCTGTCGACGGCCGACGTGTCGTGCATCACGCCGCTCGTGAAGCGCGTGATGGGCGAGCTGAAGAAGGACCAGGTCTCGCTCTCGGTCAGCTCCCTGCGTGCCTATGGCCTCAACGAGGAGCTGCTGGACGAGATCTCCAGCGTGCGCGCCACCGGCCTCACGTTCGCACCCGAGGCGGGCACGCAGCGCATGCGCGACGTCATCAACAAGAACATCACCGAAGAGGACATCACCGCGTCTGCCGAGAAGATCTTCTCGCGTGGCTGGTCGCGCATGAAGTGCTACTTCATGATCGGCCTGCCCACGGAGACCGACGAGGACGTCGTCGGCATCCCGCAGACGGGCGCGCGCCTCAAGCGACGCGGTCGGCAGTTCCGCCGCGACGCCGACGTCACGGTCTCGGTCAGCTCGCACGTGCCCAAGCCGCACACGCCTTTTCAGTGGTCACCGATGGACTCGATGGGCGAGCTGCAGCGCAAGCAGCGGCTCCTGCGCGACGTCGCGCGCGACCAGAAGGTCACGCTCAAGCACCACGACGTCGGCACGTCGTACGTCGAGGGCATCCTGTCGCGCGGCGATCGCAGGCTCGCCGATGTCATCGAGGCCGTGTGGAAGAAGGGCGCCCGGTTCTGTGGCTGGGAGGAGCACTTCGACCTCGCTGCGTGGGACGCCGAGCTCGACGCGCACCACATCGACCGGGAGGTCTACCTCGGCACACGCGCCGTCGACGGCGGGCAGCCGTGGGACCACCTCGACGTCGGGCTCGCCGAGGGCTTCCTGGCGTGGGAGTACCGCCGTGCGCTCAAGAATCGCCTGTCGCCGCCGTGTGGCAAGCCCAACAAGACATTGCTTCACCACACCAACATCGAGGACGCGGAGGGAGATCAGCGGAAGCTCGTCTGTTACGACTGCGGCATCGCGTGCGACCTCGGCGAGATGCGCACGGAGCGCATCGACTACCTGAAGACGCTGGGTGCGCACAAGCGCGTGGTGCTCCCCGTGCTCGGTGAGGACGGCGCGGTCGTGGGTGCCGGGACCATCGTGCCGAAGCGGCCCATCGGCCGCGGAGAGGGCCCCGTCCCGACGGGCTTCCAGCAGGAGGTCGGCCGCAAGTTCCGCATCCGCTTCGAGAAGCGCGGGCGCGGTGCGTTCATCGCGCACCTCGACACGATGCGGTTGCTCATCCGTGCCTTCCGTCGCGCGCGCATCGAGCTCGAGTACTCGAAGGGCTACCACCCGAAGCCTCTGCTCGTGTTCGGTCCGGCGCTCGGCCTCGGCGTCGGGGCGCTCGCCGAGCTGCTCGACGTGCGGCTGATCTGGGACGGTGACGCGGCCGCACTCTTGACCGCGCTCGCGCCCGCGCTCCCGGACGGCATGGCCATCACGGAGGCCCGGCAGCTCGAGGAGGGCGAGCTGCCGCTCGGCAAGGTCATCGGCCAGCAGCTCGTCGCCGCCTGGCTCCCCGTGGCGCCCCACGCCCTGCGCACGAGCGAGCTCTCGGTCATCCGCGAGAAGAAGGGTCCCCGCGGTCAGTCGACCACGCGGACCATCGACGTCGCGAGCTACCTCGTCGAGGCCTCCCTGGCGGACGCGACCACGACCGCAGGGCTGCGCGCGCGCTTCGACTGGCCGGAGGGTGGCGCGATCCTGCTCGCGAGACTCCGCGTCACCGATGGCGGCGGCGTCAAGCCCATCGAGATCGTCGAGGCTTTGACTGGCTCGACCGAGGGCGTGTTGCTCGGCCGTGTCGGCCTCTACGACGAGCTCGGCAACGACCCGATGGTCACGACGAGATTCGCGTCGCCGAAGCCCTCATCGCTGCCGCCGGAGATTTCCGCGTCCACCTGAGCGCGACTACTTGCCGGTCGCGCGATGCTCGGCGATGACGCGGGTTGCGTCGCCCGTGGCCGAGAGCACGACGAGCAGGTTCTTGCCGTGAACCACCTGGCCCGCGGCGCCCTGCGTGAACGTCCCGATGCGGATGCTCTTGCCCGAGAACTCGCCGAGCTTCTTGCCGGTGGCGTCGCCGATGAACATCGTGCTGGCTGCGCTGACCTTGCCGCTCTTGCGGGCGGCCTCGAGCGCTACGGTGCCGATGTTCTTCACGTTCGAAAGTCGGACGCCGTGCGCGCCGCGGATCGCGGTGGCCTGGTAAAGGTCGTACGAGTCCTTGCCAGCGGGGTGCGCGAGCTTGCCCGTGTTCATGTCGATGCGGACCGTGCTCGGACCGAACGCGCGGACGCCATCGACGCTGCCGGGGCCGACCTTGATCTGGCCTTTCGAGAGCGCGGAGCGGACATCGGTACCGAGGCGCGCGGTGGCTCGGGCGCTGCCGATGCCGATGCCGAAAAGTGACGAGAAGAGGACGGCACTGCAGAGGATCGATCTGGCGTTCATGGTGGGACTCCTTGGGCTGAGATTCGTTGTGTGGTCATCAGCTGGGGCAATGCGGGGGCCAATGCCGCTCCTTCGAAAGGACTCAGCTACTCGCTCGGACACGAACGTCTTCGTGGGTGCCGCACCTGCCACTGACCACACCCCAGCCGCCACCCGCTGCAACGCCGGCGCGTGACGCCGGGCGTGGTATGGTGCAGCGCCCCGACGCGCACGCTGGTGCGCCCGGAGACACCCCATGGACAAGATCGTCGTCAAGGGCGCGCGCGAGCACAACCTCAAGAACATCGACGTCGAGCTTCCTCGCGACAAGCTGATCGTCATCACCGGGCTCTCGGGCTCCGGCAAGTCTTCGCTCGCGTTCGACACCATCTACGCCGAAGGACAGCGGCGCTATGTCGAGTCGCTCTCCGCGTACGCAAGGCAGTTCCTCGAGCAGATGGGCAAGCCCGACATCGACTCCATCGAAGGTCTGTCGCCCGCCATCTCCATCGAGCAGCGGTCCACGTCGAAGAACCCGCGCTCGACGGTCGGCACCGTCACCGAAATCTACGACTATCTGCGCCTGCTCTACGCGCGCATCGGCCAGGTGCACTGCTACAGCTGCGGCAAGAAGATCTCGTCGCAGACCATCTCGCAGATGGCCGACCGTGTCCTCGAGCTGCCGGAGGGCACGCGGTTCTCGGTGCTCGCTCCCATCGTTCGCGACAAGAAGGGCGAGTACAAGAAGGAGCTCGAGGACCTGAAGAAGAAGGGCTTCGTGCGCGTGAGCATCGACGGGGATCTGAAGGACCTCGGCGACGCCATCAAGCTCGACAAGAACAAGAAGCACACCATCGAGGTCTACGTGGATCGCCTTGTCGTGAAGCCGGATATCCGGCAGCGGCTCGTGGATTCGCTCGCGACGGCGTTGGGCCTCACCGACGGGATCGTGAAGGTCTCGCCCGTCGTCGAGGAAGACGCGGACATTCTCTTCTCGTCGAAGTTTGCGTGCGTGGACTGCGGCGTCTCCTATCCCGAGATCACGCCGCGGATGTTCTCGTTCAACAACCCGCTCGGTGCGTGCCCGACCTGCGACGGCATCGGCGCGAAGTTGTTCTTCGATCCCGATCTCATCGTGCCGAACGACGAGCTGTCGCTACGCGAGGGCGCCATCGATCCGTGGGAGAAGCGCAACGCGCCCTTCTTCCAGCAGATTCTCGAGGCCGTGGCGGAGCACTACAAGGTCGACATGTTCCAGCCGTGGGCGAAGCTGCCTGCCGACCAGCGCAAGCTCATCATGAACGGCTCGGGCAAGGAGGAGATCGACTTCTTCTTCGACAAGGGCGGCACTCGCCACAAGTTCAAGAAGGAGTATGAGGGTGTGCTCGCCAATCTCGAGCGCCGGCTCCACGAGTACGAGCGCCGCCGGCGGGAGGAGGGCCACCGCGGGGGCGAGGACGGCTTCGAGGCCGCCTACGAGGAGTTTCATCGCTACATGAACCGCAGCCCGTGCGAGGAGTGTCACGGCACGCGCCTGCGCAAGGAGGCGCGCAACGTGAAGGTCGGCGGGCTCGCCATCAACGAGCTCACAGGCCTCGCGATCCGCGACGCGCACAAGTTCTTCGGTGGCCTCGTGCTCGACAAGCGAGAGGCGCAGATCGCCGAGCGCATCCTGCGCGAGGTCGGTGACCGCGTGTCGTTTCTCGTGAACGTCGGGCTCGACTACCTCACGCTCGATCGCACCGCAGCGACGCTGAGCGGCGGCGAGGGGCAGCGCATCCGCCTGGCCACGCAGATCGGCTCCTCGCTCGTGGGCGTGCTCTACATCCTCGACGAGCCGTCCATCGGCCTTCACCAGCGCGACAACGCGCGGCTGCTAGAGACCCTCTTCAAGCTCCGCGATCTCGGCAATACCGTGATCGTGGTGGAGCACGACGAGGAGACCATCCGCGCCGCCGATCACGTCGTCGACATGGGGCCTCGGGCCGGCATCCACGGCGGCCGCATCGTCGCCGCGGGCACGCCGGAGGACGTGATGATGTCCACGTCGTCGCTGACCGGCGCATACCTCTCCGGGCGCCGCAAGATCCAGCGCATGCAGCCGCGACGTCAGTCGGGCAACAAGTGGATCACCGTCAAGGGCGCGCGCGCGAACAACCTCCGCAACGTGACGGTGCGCTTCCCTGTCGGCGTGCTCACGGCGGTGACGGGCGTGTCGGGCTCGGGCAAGTCGTCGCTCGTCATCGACACGCTGCTGCCCGCGGTGCAGTACAAGCTCCACAACACGAAGGCCCAGGCCGGCGACCACGACGGCATCGACGGCATGCAGCACGTCGACCGGGTCATCGACATCGACCAGGCGCCCATCGGTCGCACCCCGCGCTCCAACCCCGCCACGTACACCGGCGTCTTCACGCATATTCGTGATCTGTTCTCGGCGCTGCCCGAGTCGAAGGCGCGCGGCTACAAGCCGGGCCGCTACTCGTTCAACGTGAAGGGCGGGCGCTGCGAGGCATGCCAGGGCGACGGCATCCTGCGCATCGAGATGCACTTTCTTCCCGACATCTACGTGCAGTGCGAGGCCTGCCAGGGCCGTCGCTACAACCCCGAGACGCTCGAGGTGAAGTACAAGGGCGCGTCCATCGCCGACGTGCTCGACATGACGGTGACGCAGGCCACCGAGTTCCTGCAGCACGTCCCGAAGATCAAGCAGAAGCTCGAGACGCTGCGCGACGTCGGGCTCGGCTACATCGGCCTCGGTCAGTCGGCGACGACGCTGTCGGGCGGTGAAGCGCAGCGCATCAAGCTGTCGAAGGAGCTCGCGAAGAAGGGACAGGGCCGCGCGCTCTACATCCTCGACGAGCCGACGACCGGCCTGCACTTCGAGGACATCAAGCAGCTCCTGTCGGTGCTCAACGCGCTCGTCGAGCAGGGCAACACCGTCATCGTGATCGAGCACAACCTCGATGTGGTGAAGACCGCGGACTATGTCATCGACATGGGCCCCGAGGGCGGCGACGGCGGAGGCGAGGTCGTCGCGCAAGGTACACCCGACGACATCGCGCGCTCGCCGAAGTCGCACACCGGCGCGTACCTCAAGAAGGTGATCTGAACGTCTCGCCTCTTCTAGGAGCTTTTCCCTGAAGGAGACGCAGCTTATTGTAGGGCTCATTGACTTTCTGGATAGTTTTGTTAGCTTGCTCACAAATAAGCCATGCAAACGGACGATAAGCGCTCTCTCTGGTATCTACGTAAAATCCCGCTGCTGGCGGACATCAGCGCCGACGCGACGCAGCGCATTTTGAAGTGCATGGAGCTGCGCGAGATTCGTCGACGTCAGGTGGTGTACCTGCCTGGCGACCCGGGCGACGCCGTGTACTTCGTCAACGGCGGCCGTCTCAAGGTCTCGAAGGTCACGCGCGACGGCAAGGAGCTCACGCTCGCGTACCGCGTGCCCGGCGAGATCTTCGGCGAGCTGTGTCTCGTCGAAGGCGGTCCTCGCGAGGAGATGGCCGAGGCGATGGAGAACGCGCTCATCTCGGTAGTCGACCGCACGGTGTTCGAGCAGATCCTCGTGAAGGAGGGCGCGATGGGCGCGCGCCTCGTGAAGGTCGTCGCGCGGCGCCGTCGCGACGTCGAGAACAAGATCGAGCAGCTCATCTTCAAGGACGTGAACGCGAAGCTCGCCGACCTCCTGCTGCGGCTCGGCGACGAGTACGGCACCGAGGACAGCCGCGGCACTCTCGTCTCGCTCAAGATCACTCACCAGGAGATGGCGAACCTCATCGGCTCCACGCGCGAGACGGTCTCGCTCACGCTGTCGCAGTTCAAGAAGCGCGGCTTCATCCACAGCGAAGGCCGCAAGGTCATCATCGCCGACCGCGACGGGCTCAAAGCGCTGGCGTGACCGCCCGAGGGCAGCTCCCGAGCGCTCCGAGGGGCCGGTAGCCGGTCGCGCAGGCGGTGCACGTCGAGAGCAAGGACCCATCGCTGGCGCACGCGGTGCAACTGGTGTTGTCTCGCGCCGTGGGCGTCCCGTTGCAGCAGAGCCGGGAGGCGGTGACGGGACGGCCGCACAGTCGTCCGGGTCCGCGCCGCGGTCAGGCGCGCTCGGCGCCCACGACCCATCCGGCCCGCGTGCCGCCGACCGCGCGCACATGGCGGACGACCGCGCGGATCTCGAGGTCCGGATCGTCGTCGACGACGTGCGGGCGAAGGCGGCTCGGACTCGCGGGCGGGCCCTCGTCGTCGAGGAAGTCGAGCTCGGGCAGCGTGACCGCGATGACGTCGCCGATGCAGAGCGGCAGGCTCGAGTGGAAGCCGAACCCGCTCACGCTCACATCGACAGCGTCGGCAGACAGGCAGTCGATCGCATGACCGGAGCGGCGATCGACGCGGACCTCGAGGCGGGCCGAGAAGGGAAAGCGGTCGAAGTGGCGGCGGTCGGCGCTCGTCATGGGTCCTCGACAACGCTGTTTACGCACGATCGGTGCCGCGCACGCCGCCGCTCGCCGTCGCCGTATCTGCTGGAAATGGGGCCAGGCGACGCGGGCACGCCGGGGGGAGATACCCCGGGTCAGGGGGCGCCGGCCCCTGCCGGTCCTCCGGAATCCGGAGGATGGAGGCCACCGCTGACGAGCAGCGGATACAGGGCCGCCACCTTCACCGCGAGCGCGTCGAGGGTGCCATCGTTGACCAGCACGACGCTCGCAGCCGCGCGGCGCTCCGAGTTGGAGGTCTGCGCCAGGATCCGGCGCTGCGCATCCTCCGCGGAGACCGCGTCGCGGCAGACCACGCGCGCCTCCTGGAGCGCGGCGGTGCTCTCCACGACGATGAGTCCGTCGAACGCGCGCCAGCCGCCGCTCTCGACGAGCAGGGCCGCCTCGTACACCGCCACTTGCACGTCGGTCGACGCGAGGACCTGGATGCGACGGGCCGTCTCGGCTGCGATGAGCGGATGCAGGATGCCGTTCAGCGTGCGGCGCGCGCCCTCATCGGCGAACACGCGCATGCCCACCGCCTTGCGATCGAGCTTGCATCCGGCGTCGAGGACGCCTCCGCCGAACGCCGCCACGACTCGCGCGAGGCCTTCGGTGCCGGGCTCGACGACGTCTCGGGCCACCCGGTCGGCGTCGATGACCGCAGCGCCGTGCGCGGAGAGCAAACGCGCGACCGTGGACTTGCCGCTGCCGATTCCCCCGGTGAGCCCGTATACTCGCACCCGACGAGCGTCTGCCGGGTGGACCTCTGAAGTCAAAGGGCCCTTTCCGCCGGGCCCGCGTCGTGAAACCCTGTCTCCCCATGAAGGTCGTCGATGCACGCTTCCTCGTCTCGGCCGCAGGGCCCGGAGACGGCCTCGGTTATCCGGCGGAGGGGCCGCCCGAGGTCGCGTTCGTCGGCCGATCCAACGTGGGCAAGTCCACGCTGCTCGGCGCATTGATGCAGCGCAAAGGCCTCGTGCGTACGAGCAACGCCCCGGGTCGTACGCGCCTCATCAACTTCTTCGACGTCGTGTTGCTCGACGGTGAGAGGCCGCGTCCGGTGCGGCTCGTCGACCTGCCCGGCTTCGGCTACGCGAAGGCACCGCGCGCCGAGCGTGAGAAGTTCCGCGCGATCGTGCAGCACTACCTCGAGCGTCGCACGGCCTTGAAGGTATCGGCGTTGCTAGTCGATCTGCGTCGCGGCGTCGAGGTGGACGAGACGGAGCTGAAGGGCTTTCTCGAGGGGCCCGACCGTCGCGTGGTCGTCGTCGCCACCAAGTCCGACAAGCTCCCCAAGCACGAGCGCAAGCCCGCCGCGCAGAAGCTGCAGCAGGCGATCGGGGCGCCGGTCGTCATGGTGAGCGCGGAGACCGGCGACGGGCTCGAGCAGCTGTGGAAGCGGCTGCTTGTTGCGGTGACTCCGTCGGCCGAATAAGGTCGAGCCGTGGAGAAGGGCAAAGAACGAGTCGTCATCGCGGCGCTGCTGGTGAACGTCGCGATCGCGATCGGCAAGTTCGTGGCGGCCTACTTCTCGCGCTCGACCGCGATGCTCGCCGAGGCATGCCACTCGCTCGCCGACTCCGCGAACCAGATCTTCCTCCTCATGGGCATGCGCAAGAGCGCACGCGAGGCTGACGACGAGCACCCGTTCGGGTACGGCTCCGAGACCTATTTCTGGTCGTTCATCGTCGCGCTCTGCATCTTTTGCGTCGGCGGCGGCTTCAGCGTGTACGGCGGCATCGAGAAGATCGTGCACCGCCACGAGGCGAGCGAGGCGCTCGGCGATCCGCGTTGGGCATTCATCGTGCTCGGCCTCTCGATCGTGCTCGAGAGCGGCTCGCTCTTCGTCGCCATGCGCGAGTTCAACGAGATCCGCGCCGGCCGGAGCATCGCGCTCACGCTGAAAGAAGCGCGCGATCCCACCGTCGTCACCGTCCTGTTCGAAGATCTCGCGGCGCTGTTCGGCCTCGCCGTCGCCATCACGGGCGTCTACCTGTCGTGGCGCACCGGGGCGCTCGTGTACGACGGCGCGGCCTCCATCGTCGTCGGGCTCGCGCTCATCGCCGTCGCCACGGTACTGGCACGCGATGCGAAGTCGCTGCTCATCGGGCGGTCTGCGTCGCCCAACGACCAGACCCTCATCGCCGACGTCGTCCGCGACCACGCGGGCGTGATCGCGCTGATCCACGCGCGCACCATGCACCTCGGTCCGACCGAGGTGATCCTCGCCCTCAAGGTCCGCTTCGCGCCCGAGCTCACCGTGGGCGCGCTCGAGATCCGCATCAACGAACTGGAGGCGAAGCTGCGCGCAGCGGTCCCCACGCTGCGCCAGATCTACGTCGAGCCCGGCTTCGACGAGAGCTCGGGCCGCACCTGACCAGGGAGCGCGTCGGTCGCGCCACGCTCGCCGACCTCGACGAGCTCGTGGCACTCGAGGCTCGCGGCGCTGCGCACCCGTGGGCGCGCGCGGTGTTCGAGGAGGAGTTCGCACGCGAATTCTCGCGCGTCGCCACGCTGCGTGAAGAGGGACGCCTCGTTGCCTTCCTGGTGTCCTGGCAGGTCGGCGACGAGGTGAGCATCCTCGACGTCGTCACCGATCCCGCGCTCCGCCGTCTCGGCTACGCGGCACGCCTGCTCGAGCACACGATCGCGGTCGCCCGACGCGCCGACTGCGCGCGCATCCTCCTCGAGGTCCGCCGCGGCAACGCCTCCGCTCAGCGCCTCTACCGCAAGTACGGCTTCCGTCCGATCGGCGTGCGCGCGGGTTACTACGCCGACACGCACGAGGACGCGCTCGTGATGCGCCTCGCGCTCACTTCGTGAGGGGAACGACGACGAAGCCGTGCGGCGTCTGGTCCACTCGTGTGCCGTAGTAGACAGCGACGCCGAGGCCGGCCGCCGCGAGAACGCCGCCGATCGGCCCCCACACGGAGCCGCGCTTGTACCAGGGCGTCTCGGTGACGCCGCGCGAGAGGCTGGCGCGCACCGCGATGGTGGCGTCGGGCGGCACGTCGATGCGTGCCTGGAACGGGGTGAAGCCGGCCTTCTCCACGCGCAGGCGGTAGTTGCCCGGGGCTGCGAGGCGCAGCGGATCGGGCAGCGGGGTGGAGCCCAGCTTGTTGCCGTTCACGAGCACGCTGGCACCTTGCACGTCGCTTGTGACGCGCAGCTCGCCATAGCGCAGGAACGCGTCGGCCGGAAAGAGCTGGTGCAGCCAGTCGGCGAGCTCCTGGTCCTTCGGCTCGGAGCCGGCCGCGATGGACTCGGCTAGCCGCGAGAGCGCGACGCCGCGGTGCGTGTCGACGCGCTGGAGCGCGAGCACGATGTCGCCGAGCTCGCTGACGCCGATGAGCAGTGCCTCGTCGGCACCGAGGCGCAATCCGAGCGCGGCCACGCATCTCGCCTCCCCCGCGCACCTCGCAACGTCGGCGTCGAGCGCGGCGCCGATGTGGCGCTTCGCATCGGACGGATCGATGACTTCATATACGGAGCTGCGTGCGAGCGCGGCCGCGATGCGCGTCCCGATGCCGGCCGCCCCGCGAGAGCCCGCACGGTATTCGAGCACCGCGATGCGCGTCTTGTGGTCGGCGCGCGCCGTCGAGCACGTGAGCGCAAGGAGAAGCGCAGCGACGCTCGCTCTCATCACTGACCTCCGGAGAAAGAAGCGGCGAGCCCGGCCGCACGGTCGCCAGCGACGAAGTCGCACGTGAGCGGCAAGATGAGGCCGAGCATCTGGCTTTCGCAATGGACGCAGCTCCCGCCGGCGTCTGCGTTCGACGTGACCAGCGTTTGCGAGCGCGACGTGTACGAGGTCGTTCCGGTGTCCAGCGCCACCGAGTACAGGCCGTACTCGACGACGTCGACGCCGGCGACGCAGTCCAGCCCGAGGAGGTTGAACATCCCCGACTGGGAAGATTCGCGATAGCGCGCTCGCGTGGCGATGACCGCGCTCGTTCCATCCGCGGTCACCGCGAGCTCCTCGGCCACGATGGCGACCGGCGCCAGCTGCAGGTCGGCCGACGTCTTGCCGTCTCGCGTCGAAGTGTTGGTCAACTTGCTCCGATAGGAGGGCAGCGAGACCGGAGATCGGGTGGGCGCCGAACCGTCGGTGCGACCGTGCAGGAGCGAGAACGAACCTGCCACGACCGAGTCGTTGTCGACCGCGTAGATCTGGTCGTCGACGAGCTTGAGCGCCGACGGGCATGCCGCGTCGTAGAGCTTCGTGGCGACCGCGCCCGTCGACGGTGAAAGTGCGGCGATCTGGTTGTTCACCGACTCCGAGAGCAAGAGAACACCAGACAGCTCCACGGCGAAGTCCGCCACGTAGCTCGGCATCGCGATCGCGGGCTGAACGGCGTTGTTCGTGATCGGGACGATCTGGTTCGCAGGCGGCGTCGCCACGCCGGTGCAAGGCTCGTCACCCGCGGCCTCGGTGAGCACATACAAGGTGGTGCCATCGGGCGAGAAGTGAGCGGCACGCGGCAACCCTTTGGTCACCAATGTCGTGGTCCCGGCGGCGGCGGCGGGGTTGGCGACGAGGCCTGCGACGTCGGCGTACCACAGCACACGGGACGTCGTCGTGCCGCGCTCGATGAACGCAACGCCCGCGTCGTTCGGAGCGATGGCGACACGGTACGGAGTGAACGGGAGCTTCGCCGGACCGCTGACGACACCCGAGCCGGTGTCGAGCACGTAAAAGCCGCTCGCACTGCCGAGGACGAGGTGCGTGCCGTTGCTGGTGAAGGCGGCGACCTGGGACGTGGGGAGCTTGAGGCCCGCCTGCAGGTCGGTCGAGGTGGTGGGATCGAGGAGCTGCTGGCGAGCGAGCGCACCGCCCGCGTCCTCCGGTGCGCCGGTCGACCCGACGATCACGAGCGGCTTGCGCACCGGGGCGATCCACGCGTCGGTCCTGCCCCGATCCACCCGCACGCCCTCGACATGAGCCATACCGACGAGCTGCGGGCCAGCCATGACGTCGAGGCGCAGGTCACCCGACAGCGTGGCTGCGATCTCGCCGAGTGGCAGCCGACCCTTACCGTCCTTCGACGCGCCGGCGGACACGGCAGCGATGATGGCGCCGGCCGAGGTCTTCAGCACGTAGTCGCTGACCGACAGGCTGAAGGGGTCGAGCAGCGCGTCGGTCGGCGCCTCGATCACGAAGTCGACCGCGGTGGGCTTCTGGCAGCCGCACAGCGCGAGGCACGCAAGCGCGAGTGCACGGGGCGTGTGACGAACTTGCACAAGCGAGACATATCACGATCTTGCATGATGCTCCCAGACGATCATTCCGTGCTGGCCACACACGCTTGCAAGTCCCGGATAGTTCGCGCTAAGTCCCGGTGGATCATGCCGGAAGCCGAGGCCGAAACCCGCCGACCGCAAGAGGCGCCGAGCCCGCTCCCGCAGGTCTTCGGCCGCTACCTCTTGCTCAAGCGCCTCTCGCGCGGCGGCATGGGCGAGATTTTTCTCGCCAAGCTCGGCGAGATCCAGGGCTTCGAGAAGCTCGTCATCGTCAAGAAGGTGCTCCCGAACCTCGCGGCCGACGACGAGTTCATCCGGCGTTTCATCGACGAGGCGCAGGTCGCCATCAAGTTGAACCACGCCAACGTCGCACCCGTCTTCGAGGTCGGTAGAGTCGACGGGGAGTACTTCCTCGGCATCGCGTACATCGAGGGTCGCGACCTGCGCCGCTGCGTCTCGCGCCTCCGCGACACCAAGCGAAAGCTCTCGCCCGACCTCGCGCTCTACATCGCTCGCGAGATGGCGGCGGGCCTCGCCTACGCGCACCGGCGCTCGGGCGACGACGGCCTCGCGCTCAACCTCGTGCACTGCGACATCTCCCCGCCGAACGTGATGCTTTCGTTCGAGGGCGAGGTGAAGATCATCGACTTCGGCATCGCGCGCAGCGCCATCCGGGTGGCCCAGTCGAATCCGAACATGGGCTTCGGCAAGTTCGGCTACATGGCGCCCGAGCAGCTCCTGCGCGGCGGCGTGATCGACAAGCGCACCGACCTCTACGCCGTCGGCGTGATTCTCTACGAGCTGCTCACCGGCGAGCGGATGGTGCCGTCGCCCGAGGGCGGCGACTACCGGGCCATCGCGCGCGCCGTCACCCAGGGAAAGTTCCCGCCGCCGTCGGAGAAGAACCCAGCGATTCCGCCGGAGCTCGACGCGCTCGTGATGAAGGCCATCGCGGCCAGGCCCGAGAACCGCTTCCAGACGGGCGAGCTCTTGCGGGACGCCATCCAGACGGAGCTCGCGCACATCAACCCGACGCTGTCGAGCGACCAGCTCTCGGCCGTGCTGCGCGACCTCTTCTCCGATGAGATGACGGAGGAGCGCGAGCTCCTGTTTGCGATGCAGCAGGTCGACCTGGCACCGTTCCGTGAGGAGCTGACGCTCGCGACCGTCGAGCACACCGTGACTTTCGCGCGCGCGCCGGCCAAGGGGCCGATTGGTCTGTTGTCGCTGACCGACGTTCCCGCGGTCACGCGGGCCCCGCACTCGTCGTCTGTGCAGCTCCTCGAGAGCGCCGTCGTCGAGCTGGCGGACGAGGAGAGCGCCCGCGTCGCGGCACCGGAGCCGAGGCGACGGCTCGCGTGGTTCTTCCTGCTCGCCTTGTGCGCCATGGCCGTCGGCGCGGTCGTCGTGCTCCTCGTGGGGCGGCCCAGGGTCGAGCCGCGGCAACAGGTCGTCCTGCCGCAGCCTGCCCGGCCGGCGCTCCCGCCCGGCGCCGCCGAACCGCCGAAACCGGTTGTCACGCAGCTCGTGCCGCCTGTCGAGGAGCACCACCCGTCGAAGCACCACAACAAGGCGGTGGTGCCGCAGTCGTCCGAGCCCTGGAGTCACACGGTCGCGCTGCACACGCCCGAGGCGGTGCAGGGGAAGTTCCAGAAGGTGCGTGGCGAATACCTCGCGTTCAGGGCGCAGTACGGCGGGGTCCTCGAGGAGCGCTGGAACGGGATCGCGAGCGAGATCACCTTCGGCAAAGCGGACAAGTACGAGCGGGTCGACGCGCTCATCGACGCGCTGCGTCGCGACATGGCCCGCGTGCGCGACGGCGGGTAGCCGTCGAGCGAAGTAGGGTCACAAGTTTGACCCTGTGTAGTTCCCGACGGTACAATGCCGCATGGCCCTGTGGGCTCGGGTACGAGACCGACTCGCGTACGACCTTCTCCGTCTGGCACCCAAAGCGTCTTTCTCCACTGGCGTGGGTTGGATTGCCCGACGAAAGGTCCCGCGACCCCTCCGACGTGCTGTGTACTCCGGCTTCGCCCGCTACGCTGGCGCAGACCTGGGCGCGCTCGATCGTCCCATCGACGCCTTCGAGCGGCTCGATGACTTCTTCACGCGTCCCCTCCAGCCGGGAGCGCGACCCGTCGACACCCGCGCCGGCGTCGTCGTCAGCCCCGTCGATGGCCTGGTCTCGGAGATGGGCTTCGCGGACGAGGGTCGCCTCATCCAGGCGAAAGGCCTCGACTACTCGCTCGAGGGTCTTCTTGCCGACGCCGACTGGGCCCGCGTGTTCCGGGGCGGCGCGTACGCCACGCTGTACCTCGCGCCCAAGGACTACCACCGCATTCACTCGCCTGTCGGTGGCGCGGTCGTCGCGCACCGCCACCTGCCGGGGGCCTTTTACCCCGTCAACCCGCTGTCCGTACGCACCGTGCCAGGCCTCTTCTCCATCAACGAGCGTGTCATCAGCTACCTCGACAGCGATGTGGGCAAGGTTGCGGTCGTGAAGGTTGCGGCGACGGGCGTGGGGAACATCTCCCTTTCGTACGACGAGCAGGTCCACAGCCACTCCGGAATGGAGGGCTCGAACCGCAGCTACGCATCGCCGCTCCCGGTGGAGCGTGGGCAGGAGCTCGGCATGTTTCACCTGGGCTCCACCGTCATCGTGCTCTTCGAGCCCGGGCGGGTCGAGCTCACCATCCGTCCCGGCGACGTGGTTCGTGTCGGAGCCGCAATCGGCGGACCGCGCACGAGTCCCGTGCGGGCGAGCTGAGCGGAGCGACGTGGGAACACAGGGCACGAGCAAGGAAGACGGCGAGATCGAGTTCTCTTCGGAAGAGCTCGCCGAGATGCAGGTCGATGTCGCCGGTCGCGAGGAAGCGGGCGGCGGCAAGCGCAAGAAGCGGCCGATGCGGGTCCCTGCCGACGAGGTCCCGCGCGCGCGGTCGACCACCGAGCCCGACCTCGCGGCCGTCGAGGACGACAGCGGTGAGACGGACACCGTCGTCGACCGAGCGTTTGCCAGCGGCGGTCGGGTCGAGGCGCAGGTGCAGGCCAAGCGAAAGTTCACGACGGGGAAGCCCGCCGCGACGACCCGCAAGTTCGCGCCGCCCATCCCGAGCGACGATGAACTCGAGCCCGAGATCTCGGTCAGCGGCAGCTCGGAGAAGCAGGAGATGGTACAGGCCATCGCCAAGCTGCCGCCGAACGTCCGGGCGCTCATTCGTGCGCTCGTGCCGGAGCCGACGGCGCGTGCCGAGTTGCAGCCGGAGGTGGAGCAGCTCGACTCGGTGGAGCTCGAGGCCGAAGAGGCGAAGATGGACTCCGGCGAGCACGTGCAGCTCGACGCGCCGTTCGAGCTCGACGAGCAGGAGTCGCTCCCGACCACCCAGGCTGCCATCGACGGCTCGCCGCCCGCGCTGCACGGAGCGCACGGCGTGGCGCCGACGGAGGCCGAGGAGGTCGCGGCCGACGACGTCACGGTCGATGAGGTGGAGGAGAAGCCGAAGGCCCGACCGCCGGCGATGCCGGCAGAGGTGAAAGATCGCCAGCGGTCTTTCGCGCCGCTCGGCACTCCGATGGTCACCCCCGCGCTGTACGGTGGCGGCGGGCCCCTCATCGCGCCCGCGACGCCGCCGCTCGCGCCACCGCCGCCGCCACAGGCCTCCGCCCCTCCCGACGAGCTCCGGCCGCGCCGCCGCAAGCGCGTGAAGCAGTGGTTCGAAGAGATCTTCGATGACGACTACCTCCGCACGCTGCCCTACCTGTCCGCAAGGCAGACCGAGCGCGAAGCCGCGTTCGTGGCGGAGTCCCTGGGCCTGAGGCCCGGCTCGCAGATCCTCGACGTGGGCTGCGGCTACGGCCGGCACGCCATGGAGCTGGCGGGGCGCGGCAACCAGGTGACGGGCATCGACCTGTCGTTGCCGCTCCTCATCCGTGCGGCCGACGCGGCGCGTCGCATAGGCGTCGCAGTGAACTTCGTGCACGGCGACATGCGCGAGATGACCTTCGAGAACGAGTTCGACGGCGCGTACAGCGTTTTCACCTCGTTCGGCTACTTCGACGACGACACCAACCGCAAGGTCGCAGCCAACCTGCAGCGAGCGCTGCGGCCGGGTGGCCGGGTCCTCATCGAGATCGTCAACCGCGACTACATCACGCGCGACCTTCCCACGCGCGTGTGGTGGCAAGGGGACGGCTGCGTCGTGCTCGAGGAGGTGGACTTCAACTACTTCTCGTCACGGCTGCAAGTGCAGCGGTCGATCATCTTCGAGGACGGTCGGCAGCTCGAGCAGGAGATCTCCATCCGCGCGTACTCGCTGCACGAGATCGGCAAGGTGCTCCACCACGCGGGCTTCCGTGTGATCGAGGTCTCGGGCGGCCTCGGCCTCCGCGGCAGGTTCTTCGGAGCGCACTCGCGTCAGCTCATCGTGCTGGCCGAGAAGAAGCCGTAGCACCGTCCGTCGCTGCGGCGCGTTTTCGGTGCCGAAGAGCGTCGCAAGCCACATCTACCGCGCGCCCGCTTCCGTTAAGCTACACGGGAGCGTGATCTCCTGCGTGTCTTGCGCCTTCGCTCCGGCGCCTTACGTTCTTCAGGGCACCAGTTCGCTGTCGGCGCGGGTGCAAATGAGTAAGGCGCCTCTCTTTTGCTCGCCAGGCGAATGCCGCGCACCGAGCATCGGAATTAGGGCGTACGGAGCAGCCAACGAGGACTTCTGGCTCCGTGTCTGTTCCTGCATGTGGTGTTCGCCACGGACCTGGGGAGGTCGATCGTGAAAAGCCGTGTCGTCAAAGAGCGTCCTGCCACCAGCGAGAAGCCCAAGCGCTTGGCTCGTGTCCCGAAAGGAACTGCCGCGACGCCGGCGGCCGAGCCCGTCGACGAGCTCGCGCTCGAGGGCGTCGAGAAGAGCAATCCGGCTGTGCTTCCGCGTGAGGCCGCGTCACTTGCCGACGCCGACCCCGACGAAGACGAGGCCGACGACGACGATTCGTCCGAAGATGCCCCGGAGGGGCCGGCTGCAAAGAAGAGCTCGAGCCGGGACGAGCCCTCCAGCTTTCTGTCGATGTACTTCCGCGAGATGGCCCGACTCGCAGTGCTCCGTCCCCAGGAGGAGTTCGAGTCCGCGCGCCGCCTCGAGTCGCTCGAGGTGGCCCTCTGGGTGCAGCTCCTCTCGTTGCCGGCGCTTGCCGAGCACGTGATGAAGGTCTGCGAAAAGACACTGGGCGAGTCGGACGACAAGCCACGCGTGATAGCGGAGCTGCGGCCGCTCCGTCGTCTGCTCGCGGAGAAGAAGCGCGACCGCGAGAAGTACGACCGCGCGGTCGTTCGCGCGGCCGAGAAGCTGCGGGTGCTCGACTCCGATCGACTCGGCGTCGAGGGCGCGATGAAGGAGCTGCGCACCATCGCGCGCAACGAGCCCGGGCGAATGGTCGACGACAAGCTCCAGCTGGCGGCGGACAGCAAGGCATTCCGCATGTTCCTCGGGGCGGTCGCGTCCGCCTTCATGCGCGTGCAGACCGCGAAGAACGATTTCGTGCGCGCCAACCTGCGCCTCGTCGTCTCGATAGCGCGCCGCTTCAATTTCGGTCGCATGCCGCTTGCCGACCTCATCCAGGAGGGCAACATCGGCCTCATCAAGGCCGTCGAGCGCTTCGACCACCGGCGCGGCTACCGCTTCTCCACCTACGCGTCGTGGTGGATCCGCCACGCCATCTCGCGCGCGCTCGCCGACAAGGGGCGCGCGGTCCGGCTGCCTGTTCACATGATCGATGCATATCACCGGCTCGGCAAGGCACGGAAGGAGCTACAGGGGACGTTCGGTCGCATGCCCACTGACGAGGAGCTCGCCACGAAGAGTGGCATCCCGGAGGCGAAGATCGAGAAGATGAAGACGTTCCTCACCGACCAGTCGTTCTCGCTCGACCGCCCGGTCAACGACGATGACGGCCGGCGCTTCATCGACTTTTTGCAGGACCCGAACGACGAAGGTGAGACCACCGACGACATGCTGGTGGACGAGACCATGTCCACGGAGGTGCGCTCGCAGCTCGCGCACCTCCGCCCGATCGAAGCAGACATCCTGCGGCAGCGCTTCGGCTTCGACAACGACGAGGAACTCACCCTCAAGGAAATCGGAGAGAAGTACAAGCTGTCTCGCGAGCGCATTCGCCAGCTCCAGGAGCAGGCGCTCGACAAGATGCGCAAGGCCCTGCAGCGCAAGGACCTGATGTAAGCACTTCGAACCGGGACGAAAGCAAACGCGCGTC
>JAYTLP010000140.1:0-14293 GCA_043729375.1 Myxococcales bacterium | reverse complement strand
GCGGGATCGTTGTAGAGCGCCTTGTCATAGTCGCCGAACTCGTTGCCCCCGTTCATCGTCAGACGCGTACCGATGGGCGAAGACTCGAGGTTCTTCATTGTCCACAGGATCTCGATGTCGACGTCGCGCGCTGCGACCCACGGGACCGGCATCGGCAACCCGCGCTTCGTCTGCTCGTCGACGAGCGCCTGCGCTTCCTTGGAAGTGGGCTTCCGGATGGGCAGGACAAACAGGTCGCTGTCACTGAACATCACGTCGCCGCCCGGCATCGTCCCTGCCGGCAGCAGCGCTTCGAGGGGCCGGTTCTCGTCCACGAACACAGGCACGTTGCAGCCCGCCAGCGACAGCGCGAGCGCCGAACAGGAGACCCACCTGGTCGGGATGCGCATGGCAGCATCGTAGTCTGTCACCTGCGTGGGGGTCAAACGCGCGCGAGCTGCCGCAGGTCCTGCGCGGAGAGCCCGAGCAACGAGAGAATCGCGTCCAGACCGCCAGCGCTGATGGAGGCGGACGCGGCGTCGCGCAGCTTCTTCTTGGCGCGAAATGCGATGCCGAGCCCTGCGCGTTCCAGCATGAGCAGGTCGTTTGCACCGTCTCCCACGGCGATCACCTGCTCGAGGAGCACGCCCTCCTTGCTCGCGATCTCCTCGAGCAGCTCGGCCTTGCGTTGCGCATTGACGATGGTTCCGAGCACCCGCCCGGTGAGCTTGCCGCCCTCGACCTCCAGCGTGTTTGCATGCGCGTAGTCGAGCCCGAGACGAGCCTTCAGCGCGTCGGCTGCGAAGGAGAAGCCGCCGGAGATCACCGCGACGCGATAGCCGAGCCGCTTCAGCACGCGCACCAGCACCTCTGCGCCGTCGGTGAGCGGCAGCTTTGCCGCGAGCTCGCCGAGCACGCGCTCGTCGAGCCCCTGGAGCAGTGACACGCGCCGCCTGAGCGACTCGTCGAAGTCGAGGCGGCCTTCCATCGCCGCTTCGGTGATCTTGCTCACCTCGCCCACGACGCCGTGCATGCGCGCGAGCTCATCGATGACCTCGATGCGGATGAGCGTCGAGTCCATGTCCATCACGACGAGACGCTTGGCCCGCCGGTAGAGGCCCTCACGTTGCAGCGCGACGTCGCAGCCGTGGCGAGTGGACACGGAGAGGAGCTGGCGCCGGATCGCATCTGCGTCCGAACCCGGCGCGAACACAGCCACGATCTCGACGCAGGACAGCACCGTGTCCGAGAGCGGCAGGATGCGCTGGATGTTCGCGTTCGCGGAGGCGAGCACGGCGGCGACATCTGCCACGTGAGCTGCCCCGATCTGGTCGGCGAGGAGCGTGACCACCCAATGCTCGCCCGTGCTCGCGGTCTCTTCCGCGACGACCCGCGACGTCATCTCGAGGCCGTGCTCCAGCACCAGCGTGCCGAGCGCATCGAGCAGTGAATCGTCCGCTCCGCGCAGCACGACGCACAGCGTGAGCTGGCTGCGCACGACGATCTGCTCGAGGTCGACGACGCTGGCGCTGGCGCGGTGCACCTGCCCCATGAGCGCTGCGGTGATACCCGGATGATCGGGTCCCGTGATCGTGAGGAGGAGCGACATGCGCGGCGCCACAGTATCGGAAGGCAAGGCGCGCTACCATCGCACCGTGGCGCGAACGTGAAGTCGAGCGGAGTCGTGGTGGCGCGCAGCTTCGACGAGGTCGTGGAGTCGGAGCGCGCGTTCGAGGACGCGGTCCGCGATAGCGCGGACCTCGACGTCTTCTGCAGCGGCCACGCATTCTCCGTCTCGGCATTTGCAGGCCTCTTGCCGGGCCGCGAGTCACGGGCGTACGAGGTCGGCGGCGCAGGATGGCTGGCGTTCGCCCGCCGCCACGCATCGCTCTTCGGCGACCCCGAGCCGCGCGAGCTGTGGGAGCCCTACGAGGCGATGTGGGGGCTCGGCTGCCCGGTCGTCGGTGGCGACGTCGAGCAGCTCGGCCGCGCGCTCGCCGAGGTCCTCCACCACGAAGCGCCCGCTGCCACGGTGCTGTGCTGCGGGCTGCGGGCCGGCTCGCGCCGGACCGCAGCGATCGCCACGGCACTGGCACCGACGCATCGCCTCATCCAGGGGAGCCCCACGATCCGACAGGTGGCCTCGCTCGATGGCGGCCTCGACGGGTTCCTCGCGCGACGCTCGGCTCGCTTTCGCGCCAACATTCGCCGCGCCCTACGCGATGCCGCCCGGCGCGGGCTCGCGCACGAACGCCATGCGCTCACCGAAGTGGACGCACCCGCATTCTACGCGCGCGCGGTCGCCATCGACGACCGGTCGTGGAAGGGCCGCGCGAGCGCGGGGCTTCGCGCCACGGGGCTCCACGACTTCTACGAGCGCATGCTCCCGCTGCTTGCCCGCCGCGGCGCCTTGCGCATGCACTTCCTCGTCGACTCCACGCCACAGGGCCCCGTGGACGTGGCGTACCTGTTCGGGGGGCTTGCGCCGGGTGCGACCGGCAGGACCTTCCGCGGACTCCAGTTCGCGTTCGTCGAGGGCAACGAGGACAAGTCGCTCGGCAACCTCGCCCAGTATCACGCGGTCGCCGCGCTCTGCGACGAGGGCGTCGAACGCTACGACCTCGGCACTCTGGTGGACTACAAACGCCACTGGGGCGAGCTCGCGGACGAGACGATGAGCCTCATCGCCGTTCCTCGCGGAACGCGCGGACGGCTGCGCTGATGGACCCTCGGGGAACGCGTGGACGGATGCGCTGGTCTCGTATTACGCTTCCATCCTATCTTGCGCTCCGACGACGCCCAGAGCCCTCCCCTGCCAGCCCTCGCCGAAGGGTCGTGCGCCGGCTTGCGCGTCGGTCTCGACCTGGTCGAGGTCGCACGCGTGCAGGAGTCGCTCGACCGCTTCGGTTCCCGCTACACGCAGCGCGTATTCACCGCAGCCGAGATCGCGTACTGCGAGAGCTCGCAGGGCGAGCGAACGCGCCGCTACGCTGCACGCTACGCCGCCAAGGAAGCCACGTGGAAGGCGCTTGCGCTCGATGACGCGGGCCATGCCTGGACCGCAATCGAGCTGGTCCGCGACGAGCAAGGGTGCACCGTCCGGCTACATGATTCTCTCGCCGAGAGAGCTCGCGCGCGCGGCGCCGTTCCGCTCTCCGTCAGCATCACACACGAGGCAAGCTACGCGGCCGCCGTCGTGCTCGCTCACGTCGCTCAGGTGCATTGAGTCCAACGTCCCAGGCCCGGCCGAGAGATCAGGAAAAATCCGCACATGCCCACGCCCGACCAGATCAACGCAGACATCCGAGCCATCCTCCGGGAGCACGCGAGGCTCTCCGCGGACGCCGACACGCTCGGTGACGATGCCGACCTCTACGCCGCCGGCATGACGTCCCACGCGAGCGTGAACCTGATGCTCGCGCTCGAGGACAAGTTCGAGGTCGAGTTCCCGGAGCGCATGCTCCGTCGTCGGGCCTTCGAGAACATCGCGGCCATCCGCGAGGCCATCGAAGAGCTCACGGCGGGTCGCTGACGTGCTCGCCGTCAAGAGTCCGCTGGCCGCGCTCGCACGCACCATCGGTCGGGACGTGGCCGCTGCGGCTGCGGACGACGTGGACCGCAACGCACGCTTTCCGCACGAGTCAATCGACGCGCTGAAGAAGGCGAAGCTCCTCACGGCATACGTTCCCACCGAGTACGGGGGTCTGGGATGCTCCATCGAGGAGATCGCGGCAATCTGCTTCGAGCTCGGACAGCACTGCGCGAGCTCCGCGATGGTGTTCGCGATGCACCAGATCCAGGTGGGCTGCGTCGTGCGTCACGGCGCTGCCCACGAGCCGTTCCGCGCGTACATGCGCGAGATGGTCGAGAAGCAGCTCCTGCTCGCGTCGGCCACGACGGAGCTCGGCATCGGCGGCGATGTGCGCTCGAGCCTCTGCTTCGTCGATCGCCGGGGCGACAGCTTCCACCTCGAAAAGAACACGCCTGTCATCTCGTACGGCGACTACGCCGACGCCGTGCTCGCGACCGCGCGCCGCACCGCGGAGTCGCCCGCCAACGACCAGCTCATCGTCGTGTGCCGCAAGGACGACGGCAAGACCACGCTCGCGCAGCAGAGCACGTGGGACACGCTCGGCTTTCGCGGCACCTGCTCGAACGGCTACAAGCTCACCGCCGACGGGTCGGCCACGCAGATCCTGCCCACGTCGTACGGCGAGATCTCCGCGCAGACCATGCTGCCGTTCTCGCACATCGTATGGACGTCGCTCTGGCTCGGCATCGCCACCGACGCGGTCAACCGTGCTCGCTCGTCGGTACGCGCTGCGGCGCGCGCGAAGCCGGGCACGCAGCCGCCGGCCGCGATGCGCCTGGCCGAGGTGTTCGCGCAGCTCGCCGTCATGCGCGCCTACGTCGAGGACACCATCCGCAGCTTCTCGCAGGTCATGAACGACGCCGAGGCCATGTCGTCGCTCGGGTACGCGCTGCGAATGAACATGCTGAAGGTGAACATTTCGCGGATGCTCATCGACGTGGTCGGAGCGGCGCTCACCATCTGCGGCATCCAGGGCTACAAGAACGACTCCAAGATCTCCGTCGCGCGCCACCTGCGCGACGCGCACGGTGCGGAGCTCATGGTCGCGAACGACCGCATCCTCTCCGCCAACGCATCCATGCTGCTCGTCTACAAAGACGAGTAGCTTTTCGAGGCCCGATGCTCAACATCGACGACGACGCACAGCGCAAGTATCTCGACGCGCTCCTCAAAAAGGGCCACCTCATCGCGACCGGCGAGCCCGGCGTGTTCGGCCGTGGACGCGACTTCGAGAAGGTGGTCAACGCCGTCGACGACGCGGTGACGCGGCTGGGAGCAAATGATCCCGATGTCGACGTCTGGCGCTTTCCGCCCGTCGTGACGCGCAAAACCTTCGAAAAGTCCGGCTACATGGGCTCGTTCCCCACGCTCGCCGGCGTCGTGCACAGCTTCGTCGGTGGCGAGCGCGAGCAGATGAAGCTCCTCGGTGAGGTCGAGGCCGGCGGCGACTGGTCGAAGAACTTCCCGCCGACCCACGTCTGCCTCACCCCCGCAGCCTGCTACCCGGTCTACCCGGCCGTCGCTGCCGCCGGCCCGCTCGGGCCGAAGGGTCGCACCGTCGACGTGCAGTCCTACTGCTTCCGTCACGAGCCGTCGGACGATCCCGCGCGCATGCAGATGTTCCGGCAGCGCGAGCACGTCCGCCTCGGCCCGCCCGCCGTCGTGCAGGAATTCCGGCAGCGCTGGCTCGAGCGCGGCGTGCAGCTCATGTGCAAGGATCTCGCGCTCCCCGGCGGTCACGACATCGCGAACGATCCGTTCTTCGGCCGCGGCGGCAAGATCCTCGCGCAGAACCAGCGAGAGCAGTCGCTCAAGTTCGAGATTCTCATCCCCATCACGTCCACCGAGAAGCCCACGGCCTGCGTCTCGTTCAACTACCACCAGGAGCACTTCGGCCATCTGTTCGGCCTGAGGCTCGAGGACGGGAGCGAGGCCCACACCGCGTGCTTCGGCTTCGGCCTCGAACGCTGCGCGCTCGCGCTGTTCATGCACCACGGGCTCGATGTCGCGGGCTGGCCGGCCAGCGTGCGCGAGCGCCTGGCGCTATGAACGCGAAGCTCGTCCCGGGCCTCGACCCGATGCAGTACAAGCCCCACTTCATCCACGACGAGACACGCGCGTGGGCCGAGACGAACTGCTACGTCGACCTGTGGGTAGAGACGCTGCACGGCCTGGGCCTCGACCCCGTCGCTGCGCTCGCGTTCTGCGTTTCCATCGACCTCGAAGGCGACCAGTGGACGTTCTTCAAGTATCCCATCGCCGACCTCGAGCAGATGTACGGCCTCGATATGATCGAGCTCAACCCGTGGCGCTCGCTCGTGCGCCAGTGCGCAGAGCAGATCGCGCTCGGCCGCGCGGTCGTCGTGGAGCTCGACGCGTGGTTCCTCCCGGACACCGCCGGCAACACGTACCACGCGGAGCACGTGAAGACCTCGTGCACCATCGAGTCCATCGACGAGGAGGCACGTCGCATGACGTACTTTCATGGGGCCGGCTACTGGGCGCTCGAGGGCGACGACTTCGACGGAATTTTCCGCCTCGGCCGTAAGGTCGCCGGCGTCGTGCACCTGCCGCCGTACGTCGAGGTCGCCAAGCTCGGCAAGCGCCCGCCACTCACGGGCGCGGCGCAGGTCGACGCGGCGATGGCGCAGCTCCGCCGGCACCTCGCGCGCCGCCCCGACGTGAACCCGTTCATCGCGTACGCCGACAAGTTCCAGCGCGATCTCGTGTGGCTGCAGCAGTCCGACCTGGCAACCTTCCACGGCTACGCTTTCGCGACGATGCGCCAGTTCGGCGCCTGCTTCGAGCTCGCCGCTACTTTCTGTCGCTGGCTGAACGAGCGCACGGCCTCGCCGAGTGAGAACCTGCAGCAGGCCGCGGTGGCCTTCGACGAGATCAGCACCACGACGAAGACGATGCAGTTCAAGCTCGCGCGAGCGGTCCGCGGCAAGCCCGTCGACTTCGCGACGCTCCTCGAAACCGTGAGGGCATCGTGGGACCGCGGCATGGAGCGGCTGGACCGGGTCGCGGGCGCCTGAGCATGGCGTCACTGCAAGCCGGCTGGGTGGTCTCCCTCGTCGAGGGTGGCTCGCATGAACACGAGATCACGCTACCGGTTCACCTGCCGGAGCTGCTCGGCGAATCCGTCGAGCAGCGTGACGTGTGGCTCGAACGCACGCTGCACGTGGAGACGCCGTCCACCTTGCACCTCGCGCGCATCGGGCCTCTCGCCGACGTCTACGTCGACGGCACGCTCGCGCTCTCCACGCGTAACCTGTTCCGCAGCTACGCGCTGCCGCTAGAGCCGGGGATGCGTCGCGTGAGCTTCCACCTGCGCTCTCCAGCGCAAGCGCTCCGCGAGAAGAGGCCGCGGCCGAAGTGGAAGACGCGCCTCGTGGCCAACCAGCAGCTGCGCTGGCTGCGCACGCCGCTGCTCGGCCGCATACCGAGCTGGTCTCCGACGGGCGCGCCCCGCGGCGTGTACGACGCGCCGCTGCTAGCACCCCGCACAGCGTTGCATTTTCCGTCGGTGCGAGTGCATGCGACCTGCGCAGACGGTCACGGACGCGTCGAGGTCTTCGTGCCCGCGCACGAGGCGACCTGCGTCGTGCTGCACGTGGGTGGCGCGCGTGCCGAGCTGCAGCGCACGGAAGACGGCTGGCGTGGCTATGCCGAGGTTCCGGAGCCGCGGCGCTGGTGGCCGCACACGCACGGCGAGCCCGCGCGTCACGCCGCCTCGCTCGAGGTCGATGGAGAGCACCACGCGCTGCCGCCCGTCGGCTTTCGCACCGTTGCCGCACGCGAGGGCGCGCGCTTCGGCATCCGCATCAACGACGTCGACGTCTTCTGTCGCGGTGGCGTGTGGGTCCCGCGGCTCGACGAGCGAGGCCCCGACCTCGCAGCGACGCGCACTGCTCTCGAGACGCTGCGCGACGCAGGCGCCAACATGATCCGCGTCGGCGGCACCATGCGCTACGAGAGTGCTGCCTTCTTCGAGCTCTGCGACGAGCTCGGCCTGCTCGTGTGGCAGGACTTCATGCTGGCGAACATGGACTACCCCGTCGAGGATCCGGCGTTCGCGGCCGAGCTCACCGCCGAGGTCGACGAGCAGCTCGCGCGCTGGGCCGCGCACCCGTGCATCGCCGTGGTGTGCGGAGGCAGCGAGGTCGCGCAGCAAGCGTCGATGGTGGGGCAACCCGAGGCGCGCTGGTACGGCCCGCTGTTCGAGGTGCTGCTACCCGAGCGCTGCCGCGCGGCCCTGCCCGAGGTCCCGTACGTGCTCGGCAGCCCGTCGTCACCGCCCGGCATCCTGCCCTTCCGGGTCGACGCAGGCGTGGCGCACTACTACGGCGTCGGTGCGTACGAGCGCCCTTTCACCGATGTACGACTCGCCGACGTCACCTTCGCCTCCGAGTGCTTGGGCCTGTCCAACGTCCCCGAGCCCGATGCGATCGACGCGATGTTCGGCGACGATCCACCGGCCACGCACACCCCGCGCTGGAAGGCCGGCGTGCCGCGCGACAACGGCTCGGGGTGGGACTTCGAGGACGTGCGCGACCACTACTTCCGCGAGCTGTTCGCGATCGATCCCGTCTCGCTGCGCTACGCCGACACGGACGGCTACCTCGAGCGCTCGCGCATCGTGTCCGGCGAGGTGATGGCGCGCGTCTTCGGCGAGTGGCGACGTCACGGCTCGACGACGGGCGGAGGCCTCGTGTGGTTCCTGCGCGATCTGTTCCCGGGCGCGGGCTGGGGGCTCCTCGACGAGCGTGGCGTCGCGAAGGCAGCGCTGCTGATGCTGAAGGACGCGTGGGCACCCACTTCGCTGTTCTTCACCGACGAAGGCGTGAACGGCGTGCGCGTCCACCTCGTGCACGAGGGACGGGACGCACGCGCGCTCACGCTCAAGCTCTCGCTCCACCGGGCAGGAGGCACGGTCGCCGAGGTCACGCATTCCCTCACGTCGGAACCTCGCAGCACGGCCGCGCACGATCTGGATCTGCTCCTCGGCGGCTTCCGCGACGTGGGGCATGCGTACCGCTTCGGGCCGCGCACGCACGACGTCGTGCTCGGGAGCCTGTGGGAAGGCGCGCAGCGCATCGCCGGCGCGTCGTTCATCCCCGCCCTTCCCACCGAGCCACCGGACGCGGGCCTCGTCGCGACCATCGTGCGCACCGACTCTCGCACGTGCGCCGTCACCGTGGGAGCCACGCATCTGGCGCTCTACACCGTCGTCCGCGTGCCGGGCTGGCACGCGTCGCACGGCTATTTCCACCTCGCGGCTGGCGAGTCGCGGGTCGTCTCGCTCAGGGCGCCCGAAGCCGCCGGACCTCCACGCGGGTATGTGCACGCGCTCGGGTCCGCGCCCGTCAAGGTGTCTGCATGACGAGTGCGGCTCGCCGAACCGTCCCGCGCTACTTTGGTCCGGCGGGCGCGCGCACCTTTGCGTGGATGCACCAGCTCGACACGCACAGCGGGATCGGCGTCGTGCTGTGCCCGCCGCTCGGCTACGAAGCGGTGCAGGCGCATCGCCCCCTGCGGCACCTTGCGGAGCGCTTGCACACGCGCGGTCATCAGGTGGTGCGCCTCGACTATCCCGGCACGGGCGACTCGGAGGGTCTCGGCGAGGGTGACGCGGTCGAGTCGTGGCTGACGAGCATCGCCTCCGCGGCCGACGAGCTCCGCGCTGATGGCTGCGGCATGATCGTGCTCTACGGCCTTCGCTCGGGTGCGCTGCTCGCGGCAACAGGCGCGGCGCGGGACCACGTCGACGCGCTCGTCCTCCACGCGCTGCCGCCGTCGGGTCGGCAGTTCATCCGCGAGCTGCGTGCGTTCCGGCGCATGGCAGCGGCGAGTGGTCTCGATGATCCGTCACTTCTCGAGCTCGATCCGAAGGCCGAGGAAGCGGCGGGCTACGTGCTGTGGGGCGGTACCGTGGACGCGCTCTCGAAGCTCGACCTCGCGACCCGCCCCGACGTCGCCGACTGCCTTTTCGTTGCGCGCGAGGATCTGGCCGCCGACGAGGCGGTCGCGCAGAGGTGGTCGACGCAAGGACGCGTGACCCGCATCGAGCCGGGGGGCTACTCGGCGATGATGCAGGACCCGCACAAGGCCGACGTCCCCGAAGCAGCGTGGTCGGCCATTGCAGATTGGGTCGACGCTCTGCCCGCCCACGGCGCACCATCGCGCACGCGTCCAGTCGAGAGCGCGCTGCTCGATGTGGCCGCGCTGCGCATCGACGCGAAGGCGGTGACAGAGACGAGCGCACGCGTGCGCGAGCATCCCATCACCTTTGGTGACGGCGACCGCCTCTTCGGGATCCTCACCGAGCCCACGTCGACGCCGACGCGAGCGCCGGTGCTGCTGCTCAACTCGGGCGCAGTGCACCGGGTCGGCCCCAACCGCATGCACGTGCTGTGGGCACGCGCGTGGGCCGCCCTGGGGCACCGCGTGCTCCGCGTGGACATCGGCGGCATCGGCGACAGCGCGTCACCGGCTGGGCAGCCCGAGAACCTCACCTACGCACCGACTGGCGTGGCGGACGTGCAGGCGGCGATCGACGAGCTCGGCCGTCGCGACGAGCGCGCGCCGACGCTCATCGGCATCTGCTCGGGCGCGTACGTCACGTTTCACGCCGCGCGCACGGCGCGCATCGCTCGCGCGGTGCTCATCAACCCGCAGACGTTCGACTACAAGGAAGGCGACTCGCTCGACGTCGCGAGCGCGCGCGTCGCGAGCGAGTACACGCACTACAGGCGCTCGCTTTTCTCCGTCGACAAGTGGAAGAAGCTCGTCGGTGGACAGGTCGACCTGCGCCACATCGCCGAGGTAGTTTTCGGGCGCGCGTGCCGTGTTCTTTCTACCCGCGTCGAAAACCTTCGCCGACGCTTCAGCAACGACGACGAGGCCGAAGGACCGCTCGGTCGCGAGCTGCGTCGGGTTGCGGGGCGAACCAAGCTCACGTTCGTGTTCTCCGACGGCGATCCGGGCCTCGACTATCTCGAGCGCCATGCCGGCGAAGCCATGCGACGCCTGCGACATGAGGCCAAGGTCGGTTTCGACCTGGTCACCCGCGCGGACCACACGTTCACGCCACCCGAGTCGCAGCGCCGCCTTTTTCAGCTGCTGTCGTCGTACCTCGAGTAGCTCGTGCCGCGAGTGGCTTCACGAAGCGGCGGCGTGCAGCGCGACGACGCGCGACACCACGACCTGGTGCGCCGCATCGATCACGACCCATGTTGCCTGCGTACCGCGCGGCAGGTACACGGCCTCCCCGGGGGCGAGAACGAGATCTAATGCGCCGTCCTCGGAGGTGACACGCACAGATCCCGAGAGCAGGTACACGATGACATCGGTCTCGTGGTGGCGGTGGAAGGTCCCGCGCTCGAGCGTCGTGTACGTCGCACCGTAGCCACCATCATCGGAGGCGCACAGCTCGAAGGACCAGACCCCGGCCTCGAGGGCGTAGGCCGGTGCCGCGTGCGTCCGGTCACGCCGGGCTCTCCGGAGCTCGTCCATGCATTCAACAGTAGCGACTTTCGAGGCCGTGCGCGACGGAGCGTCGCATTCGTTCCGGCAATCCACGACAGATATGCTCGCCGTCTCATTCCTCCGTCGAGAAAACGAGAGTCAGCGACGGAGCTTCTCGGCCAGTGTTGCCTTGACCTCGGGCCACTCGGCCTCGAGCAGCGTGAAGTAGGCGACGTCGCGCGGCCGCCCATCCCAGCCGGGCCCATGCTGACGCAGCACACCCTCGAAGTGAAAGCCGACGCGCGCGATCGCATCACGCGAACGCTGGTTGCGGCTGTCAGTCTTGAGCACGACGCGGCGCACGCCCCAGGTCTCGAACGCGTGCGTGAGCATGAGCAGCTTCGCCTCCGTGTTGATGCCCGTCCGCTGCGCGTCGGGTGAAAGCCACGTCCAGCCTATCTCGACGGCGTCCATGAAGCGTGTCTCGGCGCTGCCCGCCGGCCAGTCCCAGTGTTCGACCCGTGCGAAGCGCGTGCTGCCAACGACGGCGCCGGTGGCACGCGAGCACGTCGCGAACGGCAACGCGAGACCACGCGCCTGCTCGTCGAGCGCGGTCTGGATGTACTCGCGGATGCCGTTCACGTCGTTCGCCACCGACATGAACGGGTAGTGATCCCGCGGGTCCGTGGCGAGGCGCAGGAGGACAGCGGCGTGAGCTCGGGCAAGCGGGACGAGCTCGACATGGGAGCCGGTGAGCGTGACGACGGGAAGCGGGACAGCCATGCAATCTCGAGCATACGCGACGGCACGAGCACCGTGCTACACAGGTCGACAGTGCAACAGGCGTGTTCATGCGAGTGAGGCGACCGCGCCGGCAGCGCGACGCGAATCGCGGGCGGCACGGGCGCTCCGGCCGGCGCACGACGTCCGATGCTCGTGCTTCCCTTCCGACGTCAACGGTTGAACCCTCTTCGCGCCTGTCCGACTTGCACAAAGCAAGACGCGCCGCCGAGGTGTGGACGGCGTCCCGCGCAGCCGTCGTCGCCATCGCGGCTGCCGCGATCGAGGTCGTGGTGCTGCACTTCGGCCTCGTGCGCATCGCCAACTTGCCCGAGTGGGTGAGCTTCGCGCTCGTGCAGATGATCGGGAACACCGCCACGTTCCTCACCTACAAGTACTGGGCGTTCGGCGCGGCGGCGAGCGGCTCCACGCGGAACCAGTACCTCAAGCAGAGCGTCGTCTTCACGGGAACCTGGATCTTGAACACGGCGTTCCCATCGCTGCTCCACTACACGTTCCACATGAACGCGGCGCTCGCATTCGCGATCTCGTGCGCCATCTTCTACGTGGCGTGGACGTACCCGCTCAACCGCTGGTGGGTGTTCCACGGCATCACGCCGCGCTCCGGCGTGGGCGCGCGCGCGCCTCGAGCCGGCCAGCCATAGCCCACGGTCAGGCGGCGAGGCAGCACAGGACGTGCCGGCGCTGCGCCGCATTGCGGCCGACAGCGCGCGCAGCTTGGCGAGGAGGCGGAGCTTGTGGGTCAGATCATCGGCGCCGGCGAGCGCAGCGACGACGGCGGCCGGAAGGCGGTAAGGCCACGGTCCATCTTCTCCGCAGCCGCCGACCTCGACGAGGACCGTTTGCTTCAGCTCGAGCCCGAGCAGCCTCGACATCCCGCGGCACAAGGTGGCGGCGGACTCGTGGTCCGGCCCCGGGCTCAGTGTCGCGTTGCCGGGAGGCGAGCAATGCCCGTCCAGCGCAGTCTCCAGCTCGTCCTTGGTCGCACGCGCCAGACCTCGCAGTTGACGCCAATGAAAATGCCGTACAGCACTCCGAGGGCGCGACGACCGATCCGCGCTGGTAGGCGCCGCGCCGCGCGCACGCTAAACTGAGGCGTTCCCACATGATGAAGCGCTGCTTACCACTGCTCCTCCTCCTCGCCACGACGGCCGGCGCGACGCCTCGTCCCTTGCGCACGCGGACGGATCGCGAGCGGCCCGTCGATGTGCTGGTGATCGCGCCGCACCCCGATGACGAGGCGCTCTGCTGTGCCGGCGTGATCTCGAAGGCGGTCGCCCGGGGGCAGCGCGTGCACGTGCTGGTCATGACGAACGGCGGCTCGTGGGCGGTGGCGGCCGCAGCGCTCACCGGCAAGCCTGTCGAGCAGCTCGTCGGCGCCGACTTCGACGCGCTCGCTCACGCTCGGCGGGGCGAGACACTGGGGGCCATGAAGCAGCTCGGGGTGGACGCAGGCGAGGTTACTCTGCTCGGAACGCCGGACAACCTGGCGGAGCTGTACGACGCGACCTCGACGGTGGACACCCGCGCGCCCATCGTCTCGACGCTTGCGCGATGGGTCGACGCGCTTCGTCCGCACGAGGTGTATGCCCCGAACTTCGCCGACACCCATCCGGGACACCTCGCCACGTACCGGTTCGTGCGAGATGCGCTGCTCGCGACGCACTGGCAGGGTCATCTGCTCGGCTATGTGGTCCACTCTGGGCGCGAAGAGCAGTGGCCGTGGCCAGCGACACCCGGCGGTGGCTACGAGACCCACGACGTCGATGGTGTCCGCGTGCCGTACGACGTGGCCTGGCCGCCGCCCGTGCGCCAGCCGCTGACGAGCGAGGTTGCGGCGCGCAAGCTCACGGCGATCCGCACGTACGGGTCCCAGCTCGCGGTCGGCCGCGTGTTTCTCGAGGGCTTCGCGAAGGAAGAGGAGATCTTCTGGCCGGAAGCGCTCTGAAACGGGCGGTGATGCGGCCGCTCACCATGTGCGCTGCGCTGGCGAGCCGTGCGCCGGCCCACGCGGACGACGTCCAGCGCGGCATCTGCTGCGCGAGCGCCTGGCGGAGTCGAGGTCGTCCTCGACGGCGACGGACATCACACGGTCACACTTCGTCGAGACCGACGATCGGCTGCGCGCTGGGCGTCGTTGCTTCGAGAGCTACAGGAACTTCGTCCTCCGCTACGCCGACCTCGCCGAGCGCGAGCACTACGATTTGCTCGTCCTCGGCACGGAGCTGAAGAGCGCGACGGCCCGCGACCCGGAGCGGTGGAGGTCGCTCGTCACGGAGGTGCGAAAGGTCTTCCATGGCCGCATCACCTGCGCGGCCAACTGGGACGAGGCCGCGCATGTGCCATTCTGGGCGCGGCTCGACTTCGCCGGCGTCGACGATAACGCGCCGATCGCGAAGACGCGCGGCGCCAACGAGTCCACGCTGTGTGCCGCATGGAGTGTGCCTGCTC
>JAYTLP010000139.1:0-3560 GCA_043729375.1 Myxococcales bacterium | reverse complement strand
CGGCAAGCTGCGGCTGACCCAGGCGCTCGGCGCGCTCGCGCAAGATCCGCTGTTCAAGCGCGTGCTCGACGACGCGCAGGGCTACGTGGACACGGCGTTCACGCCGAAGGGCGCCCGCAAGCGCGCGGTCGGCTCGCCGTTCACGGTCGTCGCGGCCAAGGTCCTCGATCACGAGCGCGAGCTCGCCGAGCTCGGCGATAAGCTGAAGGAGACCCACGCCGCGGAGCTGCGGATCCAGCAGCTGATCAGCGAGCGCGATCGGACGGCCGCGCGCCTCGTCGACGCCGAGCGCGTGCTCGCGGAGCTCGTGCGGCGGAGTCAGCGCGCGGCGCAGCAGGTGGGGTTGCGCACGCAGATCGCGACCGAGCGCGCGAAGCTCGACGAGATCGCGACGAAGCAGCGCGTGCGCGACGACGCGGCGGCGACGCTGACGGCGCGGACCGCGCAGGTGGACGCGAGCGAGCAGCGCGTGGTCGCGGCAAAGGCGGCGCTCGACGGCGCGGAGGCGGCGCGGCAGGCGGCGGCGCAGCAGGTCGCGGCGCTCACCGATGCGCAGGCGCCGGGCGAGCAGCGCCGGCACGCGCTCGAGCAGGCGCAGAAGCGCGCGACGGACGAGCTGCACGAGGCCAGTCGTGCGGCCGAGCGAGCGACCGATGCGCTGCGACTCGCGGAGCAGTATGCGCGCGCGGTGCACGTCGCGCGGGAGGCGCTGGCGACGGCGCAGCGGGAGGAGCGGGCGGCGTCGACGCTCGTCGAGGCGGCGCGCGGGCCGGCGCAGGATGCGCGGGCGGCGCTCGAGGCGGCGCAGCAGAGCCTGCGCGAGGCGCGGAGCGCGGATGCCGTGCGGGCGCGCGAGCTGCGGGTCAGCGAGCTGACGAATCGCCGCATGGTGCGCCAGGCGGACCTCGAGCGCGCGATAGCGGCGGTGCGCGAGGCGGCGGTGCTGCGCGACGTGACGGCGAAGCACGCCGCGGCGGGCGCGCGGCTCGCGGAGCTCGGGACGGAGCTGGCGGGCGCGCGGGATGCGCTGGCGGCGAACCACGCGCAGCAGCGGACGATGGTGCAGGTGCGCGCGCAGGCGACGGCCGTCGGCACGCTCGGGGAGCTCGGGGCGATGCGGCGCGCGGCCGACGAGGCGCGGGCGGCGGCAGCGGTGGCGGATGCGCTCGCGGCGGAGGCGGTCGCGCTGCGGGCGCAGGAGGCGGCGTTGCGCGCGCAGGTGCGGGCGGACCTGCCGTCGGCGGCGACGCTCGCGGAGCTGCGGACGCTGCGGGATGCGATGCGGATCGCGGAGGCGAAGCTCGGCGGGGGCCTCTCCGTCGTGGTGCGGCCGGTGGTGCGGGCGGGGTCGCCGGTGCGCGTGGTGGCCAGCGTCGATGGGCAGCGGGGGGTGGCGAGCGAGGGGGCGGAGCCGCTGACGCTGTCGGCGCTGCGTCGGCTGGAGCTGGAGATCGCGGAGCTGGTGACGGTCGAGATCACGGCCGGCGAGGCGTCGGCGCGGACGACCGCGACCGAGGCGCGGGCCCGGTGGGAGGCGAGCGGCGGGCTCGTGCTGCGGACGCTCGGTCTCGAGACGTTCGAGGCGCTCGACGCGCTGCGGGGGGAGTCCGAGGCGGCGCTCGCGGAGGCGGACGCGCTGCGGCGGCAGGCGGAGCAAGCCGACGAGCGGGCGCGGCAGCAGCGGGGCGGTCGGGGCGACGGCGGCGGCGGCGGCGGCGGCGGCGGGGTTGCGACGGAGATCGCGCGGCTGGAGCAGGAGCTGGCGCTGGGTGGGTTCGACGAGGCGGCGTTGCAGGTGGAGCTCGCGGGGTACGGCGACGCGTGGGCGACGGGGGAGAAGCAGGCGCTGCGCGGGCTCGATGCGGACGGGATGCGGGTGGCGACGGCGGACAACGCGTTGCAGACGGACATCGCGCGGCTCGAGGTGCAGGTCGAGAATCAGCGCGGCGCGGTGGAGTCGCTGGCGGCGGAGGTGGTGAGTCGCGAGGCGGCGGCGGGTGCGGCGGGTGCGGCCGGTGCGTCGGGGGGAGAGCTGCAGACGCAGGCGGAGATCGCGGCGGCGGAGACGGAGGCGCGCGCGATCGCTGCGCAGCTGGCGACGCTCGCGGCGGCGGGCGACACGGCGGAGCAGACGGCGCGGACGGAAGTCGCGGTCGCCGAGGCGACGGCGAAGGCCGCGGAGGCGCGCGTGGAGATCGCGCGTCAGGCGGCGGCAAAGGCGCGCGATGCGATCGTGAAGGCGGAGGCGGGTCGCGATCAGGCGCATGCGCAGGCCGCGGCGCACGATGCGGACGGGGTGTGGGCGGCGGCGTTAGCCGGTGGGGGTGCGGGCGAGCTCGCGGTCGATGGCTGGCGAGCGGCGATGGAGCGCGCGGTGGTGGCGCGGTTGGCGGGTCAGGAGCATGCCGCGGGGCTCGCGCGCGAGCTGGAGGTGCTGGTGCGTGAGCGGGCGTCGGCGGTGCGCGCGGCGCACGACGCGAATCAGCGCGCGGAGGCGGCAGCGACGGCGGCTCGTAGTGCGAGCGACGCGAGTGTGGCGGCGCACGGGGCGCTGCTGCAGGGGATCAGCTCGCTCCGGGTGGCGGTGGCGGAAGCGTCGGCGGCGCTGGCGACGGTGCATGCGGAGGGTGTGGCGGCAGCGATCGAGCGGCTTGGTGCGGAGTTGGCCGCGCTGGGGCCGGCGGTGGCGGAGGTGCCGCCGGGTGAGGAGGTCGCGCAGCGGGCGCGCGTCGAGGCGCTCGCGGTGGAGCAGCAGGGGCTGCAGGAGCAGTTCCTGAGCGCGCGGGGCGGGCTTGAGCAGGTCGGTGGTGCGGTCGTCCGCGAGCGGCACCGCGACGTGAACGAGGCGCTGCAGGCGGCGCAGGCGGCGGAGCGCGAGGTCCACGAGGAGTACGACGCGTGGAAGCTGCTGGTGGCGACGCTCCAGGAGAGCGAATCCACGCAGGGCGCGCACCTCGGCCGTGCGCTGTCCGCCCCGGTGAGCGAGCAGTTCCGCGCGCTGACCGGCGGCCGATACGGGCAGCTCGAGCTCGGCCCGCACCTGCAGGCCGAGGGCGTCTCGGTCGCGGGCGAGTCACGGGCGTTCGGCGCGCTGTCAGCCGGCACGCAGGACCAGCTCGCGACGCTGCTGCGCCTGTGCATCGCGCAGCGACTGCGGAGCTCGATCGTCCTGGACGATCACCTGAGCCAGAGCGATCCGGCGAAGGTCGAGTGGTTCAACACGGTGCTGCGGAGCGCCGCGCAGGAGGTGCAGATCATCTTGATCACGTGCCGCCCGGGCGAGGTGCTGGGGGACGGAGAGTGGCCGAAGGGGACGGAGGCAATGGCGAGTGGGGCGGCGGGGTTGATGCGAGCGGTGGATCTGAGTCGAGTGATCAACCGAATTGAACACGCGAACGCGGCCCACGGGATCGGCGCATCGCAGGAAAGATAGGATCGCGCCATCTGCGTCATTGACACTTCGCTCGAGCCGCCATAGTTTTTTCCGTACACCAAGCATCATGACGCACGACGCCTCCGCATTCATTGGTCAGTTGAGAGATCACCTCGCGGCCCACGAC
>JAYTLP010000138.1:0-7304 GCA_043729375.1 Myxococcales bacterium | reverse complement strand
GCGGCTTCGGGCGCTCGTCGGAGAGCGGCCCGAGGCGCGTGCCGAGCCCGGCCGCGAGGACGAGCGCGCGGGTCACGACTGCGCCTCCACCTGCCGCTCGAGCTGTACGAAGCGCCGATCATCGACGGCACCGACCGCGCGCGCGTAGAACGCCTTCGGGCCGATCCACGCGATCACGCCGGCCTCCGGCAGCCCGTGCACGGCGAGGAGGCTGGCGCGCAGCAGCGCCTCGCCGAGCTTCTTGCCGCGGTGCGCGGGCAGCGTGCCGGCCGGACCGAACCAGCCGAGGCCCTGGTTGTTGCCGTCGGCGCACGCAAATGCCACGGGCACCCCCTCGTCGGTCCAGGCGGAGAACAGCGCTCGGCGAGGCCCGTGCGCGGCGAGGCCGATCTCCTTGGCCCAGACCGGTGCGAACTGCGTCGTCACCATGTGCAGCACGGCCGGCAGCTCGAGCGACGTGGGTCGTCCGAGGCGATAGCCGGGCACGTCGGTTGGCTCCGTGACGTGCGTGTAGTCGGCGCGGAGGTTCTCGACCTGCCCGCGCTCGTGAAAGCCGCGTCGCACGAGCCACGCGAGCCCGTCGGTGTAGCGGACGTCGACGCCGGGAGACAGGTAGTTGCCTGGGTGATCTCCGACGCGAGCATCGGGCGTGGCGAGCGCAAGGAGCTGCGTGCCGACGCCGCGGTGACGATGGGGCTCTGCCACCGCGAGCACCTTGATGTACCGCTCCGCGAGGGCGCAGACGCCGACGAGCTCGTCCCCGTCCCACGCGCCGGTGGTCACGCCGGTGCGTGCGCCGTCGTCGCCGAAGAGCTTCTCCTCCGCGACCACGTCGATGCGATCGTAAGGCAGAGCGTCGACGAGGAGAGCGGTGGCGGCATGGAGCGAGGTGCGCGCGAGCGGGGCGAGGTGCATCGACCGGAGATGTTACAGCAGCGCAGCGCCGCCTCGGTTCCGGTGATATCGTCCGCGACCATGCGAATCGCAGTTCTCGGGACCGGGTACGTCGGCCTCGTGGCAGGTGCGGGCTTCTCCGACTTCGGCAACGAGGTCACCTGCGTCGACATCGACGCAGCCAAGGTCGAGCGGCTCCGGCGTGGCGAAATTCCGATCTACGAGCCTGGCCTCGAGAAGCTCGTGCAGCACAACGTGGCGGAGGAGCGGCTGCGCTTCACGACGGACATCGCCGACGCCGTGGGCACCGCCGAGATCGTCTTCATCGCCGTCGGCACGCCTTCGTCGCACGACGGCTCGGCCGACCTGTCGCAGGTGATAGCCGCTGCGCACGACATCGGCCGCGCGATGAAGCACTTCACCGTCGTCGTCACGAAGTCGACGGTGCCCGTCGGCACGTCGGCCAAGGTGGAGGCGGCGCTGGCCGAGGTGGCGAAGGTCCCGTTCGCGGTCGCGTCGAACCCGGAGTTCCTGAAGGAAGGGGACGCGGTGAACGACTTCATGAAGCCGGATCGCGTCATCCTCGGGACCAACGATCAGCGCGCCGCCGAGCTGCTGCGCAAGCTGTACGCGCCGCTGGTGCGCACGAACGATCGCTTCCTCGTCACCGACCCCATCTCGGCAGAGCTCACGAAGTACGCGGCCAACGCCTACCTCGCGACGCGCATCTCGTTCATGAACGACATGGCCAACCTGTGCGAGCGCGTCGGTGCAGACGTGGAGCTCGTGCGGCGCGGCATGGGTATGGACGTGCGCATCGGCAACAAGTTCTTGTTCCCCGGCGTGGGCTACGGCGGCTCGTGCTTTCCGAAGGACGTGAAGGCGGTGATCTCGACGGCGCGCGAGGCGGGCTGGCCGCTCGGGATCATCGAGGCCGTCGATCGCGTGAACGACCGCCAGAAGCGCGTGCTGGCCGACAAGGTGCTGAGGCGACTCACGGGTGAAACGGAGTGGAAGGCAGGCGCGCTCGAAGGCAAGGTCGTCGCGCTGTGGGGCCTGGCATTCAAGCCCGGAACCGACGACGTCCGCGAGGCGCCGTCTCTCACCATCGCGGAGCTGCTCCTGGCTTCGGGCGCGAAGGTGCAGGCGCACGACCCGGTGGCATCCACCACGTTCGCGGTCGCGCTCGAGCAGCTGGTTCCGGCCGACGTGCGTGCGCGCTTCTCGCTACACGATCGACCCTACGACGCGGCACGCGGAGCCGACGCCCTGTGCCTGCTCACGGAGTGGCACCAGCTCCGTCGCCCCAACTTCGCGAAGCTGAAGATGCTGCTCCGCGAGCCGAACCTCTTCGACGGCCGCAACACCTGGGAGCCCGCCGACGTCCGCGCGCTCGACTTCCACTACGAGGGTATCGGCCGCGCGTAGCCCGACGCCTGGCCTGCGAGGAGCACGACCGAACGTGGCGTTTGACCGCGGGCGTCTCGCGCGTCACCGTGGTTGAACCGTGCGACGACTGCTGCTCGCAAAGCACGATCTCGACTGGCTGCCGAGGCGCTACCGCTATGTGCGTGGCGCCGTGATGGGCAGCTTCTGGACCGTCATCGGGGGCAGCCTCATCGCCGCCACGGTGTGGGGTGCGCACGTCTTCGTGATGGGCAAGGGCCTCGTCGTCATCGGCACTGGCGGCCAGCTCCTCGCCGACCGCGTCGCGAAGCGCATCGTCCGCGGCAGGCTCGGAAAGCTCGCGAGTGGCAAGGTCGATCTGGCGCGGCTGTCGAACAGCGAGGACGGTGACCTCGTCCACCTGCGCGGCACCGTGCGGGCGCTCGAGCAGGTTCCGGCGCTGCTGGGGGGCGCACCCGGGGTGTACCGCCGCGTGCGCGCCTCGTTCGCGGAAATGCAGGCCATCGAGGAGGTCGCGGTCGACTTCCAGCTCGTGGACGCCGACGGCAACGCCATCGGGATCGAGACCGAGGGTGCCCGATGGCTGGTGAACGACGGCAAGCAGGTGAAGCTCGGCGAGGTCGAGATCGAAGCCCTTGCGCCGTTCGCAGCGCTGGCGCCGGCGCGGACGTTCCTCGAGCGGCGGCGCGATCGCATCGCGCGCGGCAAGCGCCTCTCGGCCTCGCACCAGGCTCGCGCCGTCGAGGCGATGTTGCGGCCCGGCGACGAGGTCGAGGTCGTCGGTTACAAGTCGCGAAAAGTCGATCTGGCGATGGCCGATCGCATGTTCCGCGAGACGCCGATGCGCGCCACGCTTCGCGCGGGCAAAGACCTTCCGCTCATCATTTCCACCGTCGGAAAGCGCGAGCACGCATGAGCGACGCCGAGGACGAGGCACGTGTCGTCACGGTGGCTGCGCCGACGCCGCCACGGTGACGATGGGATCGACGAGACGGCGCGCTTCACCATCGCCGCGGATGCCGACAGCGCCCGCCATGAACGCATCGAGGTGCTCGGCGAGGGCGGTACGGGCAAGCTCTGGCTCTTGCGCGACGAGCGCATCGGCCGACGTGTCGCGCAGAAGGAGCTGCTGGAGAGCATCGACGACCCGCACATGCGCGCGCGCTTCCTCCGCGAGGCGCGTCTCCAGGTCCAGGTCCAGCTCGGGCACCCGGCAGTCGTACCGGTCTACGACCTCGGGGTAAGCGCGGACGGCAAGCTCTACTTCACGATGAAGCGCGTCCGCGGCGTCACGCTCGCCGGGGTGGTCCACGAGAGTCGTCCCGCGCGGAGCAAGCGCGCATCACTCCCCGCGGTGGTGCGCTCGGCATGGCGGGCATGATGCTGTTCTTGCCCGCGTTGATGCTTCTCGGTGTGCGTAGCCGGGTGGGTATCGGGATCTTCTTCGGGATGGTGGTGATCGCCGCGGGGATCTCCAGCCACGTGACGAACCGCCGCGAGCGCTCGGCGCCGCTCCTTTACACGAATGTCTTCTTCGACGACGTCGTCTTCGGTCTTGCGGCGGGGCTCTGCGGCCCGCTCGTGCTCGTGCCGTCGATGGTGATCACGAACACCGTCCGCTTCGCGCTGCACCTCGAGGGCAAGCTGCGGCTGTGGGCCATCGGCAGCGCGTGCGTCACGGTGGCGCTCCCGGTCGGTCTCGTCGTCGCCGGCATCAGTCCGACGAGCTACTTGCCGCCGGGTGACGGCATCCTCCGCCGGCCGCTGAGGATCCATCCGCCACCGATGGCCACGATGCGCCTTGTCACCGCGAGCACGCTCATCGCAATCATCGACGGTGCCTTCGCCGTGGCCCGTGTGCGCGACTCGCTCACGGTCGCGGAGCGCCGCCTGCAGATGCAGCGCTGGCAGCTCCAGCAGCTTCTGTCCGGGCAGCCGTGCCAGACCGGCTCAGCGTAGGCGCGAGCGCACGCCGCGCGCGCCGACCCAGGCCGCTGCGACTAGCAGGGCAAGCGCTCCCGTGGTGGCTGCCCGAGGAACCGGCGCCTCACCACGCAGCGTCGTCGGGCGCGCGCCCGGCATCCACGGCTCCTTGTTCGTGAGCCACTCGAGCGGCCACCAGTCGATGCGCAGCCGGCTCCACGCATCGGCGAGGTATGCATGCGAAGGCATGATGGAGCGCCACGGTGCGTCTCGATCGAGGTCGGGGTCCTGCGCGGCGAGGTGACGCAGCAGCCACCACTGCCCGACGAGCGGCGAGAACGACGGGATGTAGTGGGCCTGCGTGAGACTCTCCCGGAACCAGCCAGGCGCTCCCGTTTGGTCTTTCACCGCGATGAGCACGCGGATGTAATGGTCCCAGTAGAGCGACGCGCCGAGGAGCTGCACGGCGAGGCCCGCCGCGACGACGCTGTACGTGAGCGCGCGCCGGAGGCGCCGACGACCCCGCGCCAGCGCTTCCGGCAGCCACGGCGTGGCCCACAGAAGGATGATGGGGGACAGAGGAGCGAGGTGGCGCGGCCCCCAGCAGTAGTCGGCGTGCCAGATGCGGAACCTGGCGTTGAACAAGATCGTCGAGACGACGATCCCCGCCTGCAGCAGCGTCTCGGCGCGGAAGCGGCGCCACGCGACGCGGAGGCCGAGCAGGCCGAGCAGGAGCGGGGGCGAGTACCAGAGCACACCCTTGCCGGGGGACAGCAGAAAGCCGTGCACGGCCGCCAGCACGTCACCCGAGAAGAGGCCGCCGCGCATCGTGTAGCCCGATTGCAGCAGATGCCCGGTCTTGATGTGGTCGTGCCACAGCGCGAGCGCGACGAACGCGCCGAATTCGACGACGGCGAGCCATGCGCGCAGCACCGTTCGCGTCAGATCGCCCGCGCGATACCGGAGCCAGCCGATGTAGAACACGATCATCGGCAGCACGAGCACGAACACCAGCTTGGCGCTGATGAGGATGCCGGCCGCCACCCCGACCCAGCCCAGCGTGGCGACCGTGGGCCGCCGCGCGGCCACGAGCGCGCGCTCGACGAGCCACGTGAGCGCGAACGTCTGCAGCGCCTCGGCGTACGCGGACCGGGCGTAGATGAACGAGATGGTGCAGAACGCGAGCACGAGCGTCATCGCGACGGCCCACTGCTCGCGCCGTCGCTCGGGCAGCCGCCTGCGCGCCATGCGGTAGAAGAGCAGGCATGCCGCTGCCATGAGCAGCGCCGGCGAGAGGTGGCAGATCATCGCGTTGAGCGGCCGGTCGGGCACGCCGGGGATCTGCCGCAGCACCTTGTACGCGACGTAGCTCGGCATCATCGCGAGCACGTTCCCGAGCGGAAACACGCCATACTTCGGGCCGTCGACCTTGCCGTCGGGCCGCGCGTAGAACCACGGCGGGCCCCCTTCGAGGCGGACGGCGAAGTCGTGATGATCGACGAAGCTCTGGGTGGTGTCGTACACCACGTGCGCGTCCGCCCACGGCGGCTCGCGGCTCGTGAGCAGCAGGAACAGCGATGCGAGTAGCAGGAACAGTCGAGGCTGCACGGACAAGGCATCCTAGCCGAAAAGCAACAGGAGGCAGGCCACCGGCCACCGGCAAGTGGACATGGCGGTCGCCGCTGCGCGGTCCACGTTCGAGAACGAAGCCGCGAAGTAGACCCCTCACTTCCGGTGACACACATGAAGGAGGAACGATCCGTGTTTCGAACCCCACGAAGTACGAGGAGTCGTTTCAGCACGACGCGTTGGCGCTGCTTGATTGGAGCGACCGGGAGCTCGCCGTCGTAGCTCGGGATCTCGGGCTCGCGCCAGCGACGCTGCGCAGGTCCGCGACGCGACCTGACAGACGGTGGCAGCAGGAGAAACGCCGACAGCAAAGCTTGCTCGGCTCGAACGTGATAACTCGACGCTCCGCAGGAGCTCGAGGAACTCGAGATGGACCGTGCCATCTTGAAAAAGCTGCGGCACGATGGCCGGCTTACCCGTTTTCGGTCGCTGCGAGCTGTCGGCTGTTCGAGGCAATCTGCTGGCTCCCGACCTCGCCGCGACCCATCCGAACGAGCGTCGGTTCACGGACATCACGTACGTCTGACCGAGGTGGGCTGAGCACACCTCGCGGTCATCCTCGATTTGTACTCGCGAGCTGTCGTCGGCCGGGCCGTCGACTCGACGTCATCGACACGTCGGCCTCCGGCTGCGCGACACTTCGACCGAGGCTGTCAGTCTACAAAACACTCGCTGCCGTCGAGATGGACTACGCCCAGGCAGCCCAACCGCGTGTCGACGGAATAGGGGGAACTCCAACGTTCGAGGACGAAGCTGCAAAACGGCATCCACCATGTCCGGTGGCCTGCGGCCTGTTCTGCCTGTCTCGTTGCCGAGTCCCCGCGCTCGTGTGAGGCTCGCGACGAACCGACTCTCATGATCACGCTCACCAAGCTCGAGAAAGCCTTCGCGGGCCGCACGCTCTTCGCCGATGTCTCGCTGCAGCTCAACGCCGGCGCGCGCTACGGGCTCGTCGGAGCCAATGGCTCGGGGAAGACCACGCTGCTCAAGATCCTCGCCGGCGACGAGCCCGCGTCCGGAGGCACGTTCATGATCCCGTCGCGCGCGCGGGTGGGCGTGCTGCGTCAGGACCAGTTCCTCGACGGAGACGAGAGCATCCTGTCGGTCGCGATGATGGGCGATGCCCGGGTGTGGAACGCGCTGACCGAGCGGGAGCGCATCATCGAGGGTCACGGCGATCCGGCGCGGCTCGCGGAGCTCGAGCACCTGCTGTCGATCGAGGGCGGCTACACGCTGGAAGCGCGCGCCACCGCGGTGCTCGAGGGTCTCGGCATCCCGATGGCTCAGCACGAGCATCCGCTGTCGACGCTGTCGGGCGGCTTTCGCCTGCGCGTGTTGCTGTCGCAGGTACTGCTCGGTGGCCCCGACGTGTTGCTGCTCGACGAGCCGACCAACCACCTCGACATCCTGTCGATCCGCTGGCTCGAGAAGTTCCTCGCGGGCCACCGCGG
>JAYTLP010000137.1:0-3685 GCA_043729375.1 Myxococcales bacterium | reverse complement strand
GCAGTACTGGAGCGGCAGCGCGTACCATCTCGGCGCGCACCAGGCCGTGAAGTTCACCGTCAAGCCCTGCGAGGGGACGGGGAAGCGCAAGCCGTCGCGCAAGAGCCCCGACTACCTGCGCGCCGATCTCGTCGACGCCGCGAGGGTCGGCATCTGCATGACGTTCTACGTGCAGTTCCAGACCGACTCGCAGCAGACGCCGATCGAGAACGCATCGAACGAGTGGACGGAGAAGGAGTCGCCCCTCGTGCCCGTCGCCGACATCGTGCTGCCGGCCCAGACCTTCGACACGGACGAGCAGACCCAGGCCTGCGAGGCGCTGGCGTTCAGCCCGTGGCACGCCATCGCCGCTCACAAACCGATGGGCCACATCAATCGCGCGCGCCTCTTCGTCTACGACGCGAGCCGCGCCAATCGCAAAGGCGGAGGCGAACCGAAGCCATGACGCGTCGACGTCGACGGGCTCTCGTGCTCGACAGATGACGTTCGACTGCCAGACATGCGGGGCGTGCTGCTACGGCGGTGATGCGTACGTGTCGGTCACGGGCCCGGACGCGGACCGGATGTCACGCGGCACACGCGCGCGCATGGTCGTGCGACATGGTGAGCGCCGTTACCTGCGCATGCTGAACGGGCATTGCGCGGCGCTGCGTGCGCGGCGCGGGCACTACGCGTGTCGCATCTACGACGAGCGGCCCACCCCGTGCCAGAGGGTCGAGGTCGGCTCCCGCGAGTGCCTGAGCGCACGCGTACGCAGAGGCATCGCAGGATGACGTGCGGACCGCGGTGAAGCTCAGATCGTGATGCGCAGACCCTCGCGCGCGGCCTCGAGCGCGATGGCCTTGCCGCCGTTGTCGTCGAGGAAGCGGCGCGTGCGCTCTGCGAGCGCGTCGACGACATCGTCCGCGTAGTCCTGGTCGTAGTGAAACATCACGAGCCGCTGGCAGCCTGCCTCGATGGCAACCTTCGCAGCGTCCTCGGTGGACGCAAACCCGCGCTTGATCCGGGCTGCGCGATCCTCGGGCGAGTACGTGCAGTCGTGGATGATCACGTCGGCGCCGGCGTAGAGCTTCTTCGCCTCGGGCGAAGGTCCGTGCTCGGCGTAGCCCGCATCGGAGGCATACACGAGGGACCGGCCCTGCGACTCGAACCGATAGGCCAGCGCGGTCGTCGCGCCGTGCGGATTGAGGCAGCTCGTCACCTTCACGTTCCCTTCGGTGCCGATGTGGATCGCCTGCTCTCCCTCGACGCCGTGCATGTCGATCGTCGCGCCGAGATTCTTCATCGTGTACAGCGGCGAGAAGTGCGGGTTCATCTGCCCCTCGAGGATGTTCTCGAGCAGGGTCGACGAGCGACCGGGGCCGTACACGGCGAACTGGTTGCCGGGAATGAAGATGGGCGCGAAGAAGGGAAAGCCCTGGATGTGATCCCAGTGCGCGTGACTGAGGAAGATACGCGCGATGCCCCGGCCGCTGCCGAAGTCGCCCTTGAGGAGCTGCGTGCCGAGCCCGATGATGCCGGTCCCCGCGTCGAGGATGACGAGCTCGCCGCCGACGCGCAGCTCGACGCACGAGGTGTTGCCGCCGTAGCGATTCATCTCGGGCCCCGGCGCCGGCACCGAGCCTCGCACGCCCCAGAAGCCGACCTCGAACGCGGTCACGTGCCGCCCTTCGGCAAGTCGACGCCCGCGGTGAGGATGAGGCCCTCTGCCGCAGACGTGAGCCCGAGGTCCGGCGTGCGCGCCTGGTGGTAGGCGGTGAGCGCGTCGATCTGGTCGTCGGTGCGCTCGGGCGCGTGGTGGAAGAGGACGACGTTGCGCGCACCTGCCGCGCGCGCGATCTCGATGGCGTCCTCGGGGCACGAGTGCCCCCAGTGCGGCTTCTGCGCGTACTCCTCGGGCGTGAATTGCGTGTCGTAGATGACGAGGTCCGCGCCCTCGCACAAGCGCACGACTCCGTCGCGCATCGCGGCGAGCTTCTCGGCGTCCTCGGGCTTGAGCGGGTCACCAGGGCGCGGCGGCTGACGGATGAACTCCTGCTCGATGAGGATGTCGCGGAACGGCGCCGTATCGGTGACGTACGCGACGGACCGACCCTCGTAGTCGAGGCGATAGGCCATCGCGATCCAAGGATGGTTGAGCCGTGTGCACGACACCTTCACGGGGCCGATCTCGAAGTGCGCGCCCTCGACGAGCTCGCGCAGGTGCACGTTCGCCTGCGCCTCGTCGAACGGCACGGGGAAGTAGTGCGAGTCGGTCTGAGACGCGAAGACGGCGCGCAGGTGCGTGTCGTCGCGCTGCTTTGCGTAGACGAAGAGATCGTTGCCCTTCTGGTAGAGCGGTGCGAAGAAGGGTAGGCCCTGGATGTGGTCCCAGTGCGTGTGGCTGACGAGCAGGTGCGCCTGACCGTGCCCCTCGCCGAAGCGCTCCGCCATCATCTCCTTGCCGAGCTTCCGGAGCCCGGTTCCGGCGTCGATGATGATGCGCGGCGCGGCGGGATCGTCGGAGACCCGCACTTCCACGCAAGACGTGTTTCCGCCGTAGCGGTTGGTGTCGGGCCCGGGCACGGGGAAGGAGCCCCGCACACCCCAGAACTGGACCTTCACGGCGGCGAGTGCAGCGCGTCTGCCGCGCTCTCCAGGCCATCCCGGACGTGGGTCGCCCTCTTCACACTTCGAACGTAACACGCTGAAAATTCGCCGGCTACGGCGCTGTTCGGCCTCAGAACAGCTTCCTCGTGTCGAGCAGGATGGTGACCGGTCCGTCGTTCACAAGCTCGACCTGCATGTCCGCGCGGAACCGTCCCGTGGCGACGACGAGGCCGGTCGCGCGCGCCTTCTTCACCACCTCGTCGTACAGCACCTCCGCTGGACCGGGCGCCATCGCCCGGACGAACGACGGTCGACGACCCTTGCGCGCGTCGCCGAGCAGCGTGAACTGGCTGACGAGGAGCAGAGCACCGCCGACCTCGACGACGCTGAGATTCATGTGACCCGCGTCGTCGCCGAAGATGCGCAGGCCCGCAACCTTGTCGACGAGCTGCTGCGCGTCCTCCGGCGTGTCATCGGTGACGGCGCCAACGAGAACGAGCAGACCGTGGGCGATCTCGCCCGTGCGCTCGTCTCCGATCGTGACGTGCGCCCGCCGCACGCGCTGCACCACCGCTCGCATCCTGCTCGTGTAGCAAACCTCGCGACCGGGCGGCAACCGCAGCCGCCAGCCACGAGTGACGCAACTCGTCGAGATCACGACCGTGAGGCTGGCCCCGGAGCTGCATTTGACCTTTGCATGCGTACACTTCTCTCTTCTGCTCTCATGCTCTGCGCGCTTCCCGCGTTCGCCGGCGGTCGCACCTTTTCGCTGTCCACTATGGTCGCCAACGGTTCCACCGCGCTCCGCGACAACGAGCCCAGCATCACCGTCCGGGCGCCCCGCGCGACGAAGGTGTCGCAGTCGTTCGGCGGCAACAACGTCTTCGTCCCGCTCGCCGGCCGCCTCAACACCGGTGGCACGCAGCGCCTCTACTCCGTCAAGACGGGCAACTTCTTCGTGTCGCCTGCCGGCACGATGTTCTCCATAAAATAACCGGAAGGCGTGACGGGTGGTCACCGGAAATCGGAAACCCGCTCCGGGAGTGCTTCCGGGAGTGCTTCCTGCAGCACGAACCGCTTCACCGTCCGCGCGCAC
>JAYTLP010000136.1:0-3042 GCA_043729375.1 Myxococcales bacterium | reverse complement strand
CCTTCGGCGAGGACCTCGTCACCACGGACGAGGACGCAGCCCACCATCGGGTTCGGCCGGGCGGTCCCGCGGCCACGTACCGCGAGCACCAGCGCGCGCTGCATGTGACGCGCGTCGGTCGAGGACATGCTACGCGTAGCGACGAACGATGAGCGTCGAGTTGGTCCCGCCGAAGCCGAAGCTGTTCGACAGCGCGACGTTGCAGCGGACCTCGCGTGCCTTGTGGGGCACGTAGTCGAGCTTGCAGGCCGGGTCCTGCTCGTCGAGGTTGATGGTGGGTGGAATGAGGTTGGTGTACACCGCCAGCACCGCGAACGCGGCCTCGACACCACCGGCGGCGCCGAGCATATGACCCGTCATCGACTTGCTGGAAGACACCATCAACTTCTTCGCATGGTCGCCGAAGACCATCTCGACCGCCACGGACTCCGCGATGTCCCCCTGCGGCGTCGACGTCCCGTGCGCGTTGACATAGACCACGTCCGACGCGTCTATCTTCGCGTCCTTGAGCGCCAGCCGCATGCAGCGCTGCGCGCCTTCACCCGAATCGGGCGGCTGCACCATGTGGAACGCGTCGGAGGATGCGCCGTAGCCGATGAGCTCTGCGTAGATCCTGGCGTCGCGCTTCTTCGCGTGCTCGAGCTCCTCGATGAAGAGAATGCCCGCGCCCTCGCCCATGACGAAGCCGTCGCGGTTGACGTCCCACGGACGGCTCGCCTTCTCCGGCTCGTCGTTGCGCGTGGACATCGCGCGCATCGCGTTGAAGCCACCCACTCCGAGCGGCGTGACGGTGGCCTCGGTGCCACCCGCGACCATCGCATCCGCGTCGCCACGCTGGATGAGCCGCATCGCCTCACCGATCGAGTGCGCGCCCGTGGAGCAGGCCGAGACGTGCGACATGTTCGGGCCCTTCAGGCCCCAGCGGATCGACACGAGGCCCGGCGACATGTTGACGATGATCGCGGGCACGAAGTACGGCGAGATGCCGCGGCGCGGCCCCTTCGCCATGAGCGCGGCATGGGTTCGCTCGATGGTGGAGACGCCGGACAGCCCGGACCCGATGTAGACGCCGATACGCTCGGCGTTCCCGTCGTTGACGGCGATGCCCGAGTCCTCGATGGCCATCTTGCTGGCCGCAACTGCGAAGTGGAGGAAACGATCCATCCACCGCGCCTCGCGCTTGTCGTCGACGAATGCGAGCGGGTCGAAACCCTTGACCTCGCCGGCAATCTTGGTCGCGAAGTCCTTGGTATCGAAGAGCGTGATCGCTCCGATTCCGCTCTTCCCTGCAACCAGCGACGACCAGGTCTCCTCACGCCCCATGCCGATTGGCGTGACGAGCCCGATGCCGGTGACGACGACCCTGCGCTCGCTCATGTTGTCGTTTTCCTAGGCGGACGCGTGCGCCTTGATGTACTCGATGGCGTCCTTGACCGTGCGGATCTGCTCGGTGTCCTCGTCGGGAATCTCGACGGAGAACGCCTCTTCCAGCGCGAGCACGAGCTCGACGACCGCCAGCGAGTCGGCTTTCAGATCCTCGGTGAAGGACGCCTCGGGACGCACGAGCTCGGGGCTGACTTCGAGCTGCTTGACGATGATCTCTTTGACCTTCTCTTCGACGGACATGCTGGCTCCTCGGTGAATCGTAGCTGGGGAAACGCGGGACCTTTTACATCAAAAGGCCGCCGTTGACGCGAATGACCTGACCCGTCACGTAGCTGGCCTTGTCGCTCGCGAGGAAGCGGACCGCTTCCGCGACGTCGTTCGGGCTGCCGATGCGGCCGAGCGGGATCTGCTTGAGCAGGGCCTCGCGAGCGTCACCGACGACGTGCTTCTGCGTCATGTCCGTCTCGATGAAGCCGGGCGCGACGCAGTTCACCGTGATGGCGCGGGACGCGAGCTCGCGGGACAGCGTCTTCGTCATGCCGATGAGGCCGGCCTTCGCTGCCGCGTACGCGACCTGACCTGCGTTGCCCATCTCGCCGATGACCGAGGAGATGGTGATGATGCGGCCGCTGTCGCTCTTCAGGAGGTAGCGCGCAGCCGCTTTGCAGAGGTGGAACGCACCCGTGAGGTTGACGTCGAGGGTGCGTGCCCAGTCTTCTTTCTTGGCGCGGAGCAGAAGCGCATCGATGGCGACACCCGCATTCGCGACGACGATGTCGAGGCGGCCCTGCTCGGAGGCGAGCTGCTTGACGGCCGTATCGACCGCCGGACCGTCCGACACGTCGAACCTCAGCAACATTCCCTTGCCACCGCGTGCCTCGATCCCTCGGAGGACGTCGGCAGCTGCGACCTCGTTGGCCGTGTAGTTGATGGCCACGAAGATGCCATCCGCGGCGAGGTGCTCCGCGATGGCGCGACCGATACCGCGCGATGCTCCGGTGACGATGGCGACTCTCATGTTGCGCTCCCGAGCGTGGGCAGATCCAGAAACGTGATGGTGGGTGCGATGCGCCTCACGAGGCCGCGCAGCACGTTCCCGGGACCCACCTCGTACGCCGTGGTGACGCCCAGCCCGACGAGCGCGCGCACGGACTCCTCCCAGCGCACGCTGCCCGTGACCTGGCGAGACAGCAGTGCCTTGGTCTGCGCCGAGTCGCGGTACGGCTCCGCGGTGACGTTTGCGACGACGGGCACTTTCATCGCGGTGAGTGGAACATCGATGAGCGCCTGTGCCAGCTTGTACGCAGCCGGCGCCATCAGCGCCGAATGGAAGGGCGCGGACACCGGCAGCGCCTTCACGATCTTCGCGCCCTTCTCCTTGGCCATCTTCATCGCACGCTCGACGGCGCCCTTGTGACCGGCGATGACCACCTGCCCTGCGCCATTGAAGTTGGCCGGCTGGCACGCATCGCTGTCGTCGGGCGAAGCCTCCTTGCAGGTATCAGAGACGGTCTTGCCTTCGAGGCCGATGATCGCTGCCATCGCCCCCTGCCCTTCGGGCACGGCGTCCTGCATGAACGTGCCCCGCAGGTGGACGAGTCGCACGGCGTCGGCGAACGCGAGCGCGCCCGAGTACACGAGCGCCGCGTACTCGCC
>JAYTLP010000135.1:0-12380 GCA_043729375.1 Myxococcales bacterium | reverse complement strand
GCCACCACGATCTCGCGCTCGGCAGCGACGAGCTGATCCTTGAGGGGCCGCCCCCGGGTCGGCCGCGCGCGCAGACCGCCACCGTCGAGGTGCGGCAACGCGGCGTGCACGGCTGCGGCGTCGATGATCGCCGGCTTCCCCGGGCCCACCGGCTCCGCGAGGATACACAGGCGCTCGACCAGGTTCTTCAGCTCGCGCACGTTGCCGGGCCAGTCGTGCAGCAAGAGGAGCGCGAGCGCATCGTCGCCGAGCTTCGCGACCGGGCAGTCGTTTTCGCGCGAGGCCCGCTCGAGGAAGGCCTGCACGAGCGCTGGCAGATCTTCCTTGTGCTCCCGAAGTGGCGGCAGAGTGACGGGGATGACGTTCAGCCGGTCGTAAAGATCGGCGCGAAAGCGACCCTTGCGGATCTCCTCGGACAGGTCCTTGTTGGTGGCCGAGAGGACGCGTACATCCACGCGTAGCGTCTCCGAGCCGCCGACGCGGTCGATCTCCCCCTCCTGCTGGGCGCGCAGCACCTTCGCCTGCGCGGCCTGCGCGAGATCGCCGATCTCGTCGAGGAAGAGCGTGCCTCCATGCGCCAGCTCGAACTTGCCGGGTCGCTCCTTCGTCGCACCGGTGAACGCACCCTTTTCGTGACCGAAGAGCTCGCTCTCGAGCAGCTCGGCCGGGATGGCCGCGCAGTTGAGCTTGATGAAGGGCGCGCTCTGCCGCTTCGACGCGCCGTGGAATGCGCGTGCGACGAGCTCCTTGCCGGTGCCCCGTTCCCCGGTGATGAGTACGCGCGCGCTCGAGGGCGCCGCACGTCGCACCAGCTCGCCGAGCTGCAGCATCTTCGCCGAGCCGCCGACCATCTGTAGATCGCGTACCGACCGGCGCCGGGCGTCCGCGGCCTCTTTTTCGAGCCGGGCCAGCCGCAGCGCGTTGCCGAGCGTGATGAGCAGCTTGTCCGTGCCGATCGGCTTCTCGAGGAAGTCGACCGCACCGAGCCGCACGGCCTCGACCGCGACCTCGAGCGTGGCGTTGCCCGACATCATGAGCACCGGCAGACCCGGGTGCGCACCGACCACGTCGCGTAGCACCTCGACGCCGTTCTTCCCGGGCAGTACCACGTCGAGCAGTATCGCGTCGAAGCGGGTCTCACCGAGCTTCGCGAGCGCGCGCGGTCCATCACCCGCGACGTCGATCCGGAACCCCTCGAGCTCGAGGGCGCGCCGCAGGGCGCCAAGGATGTTGGGCTCGTCATCGACGAGGAGGATCCGCTCGTGGGCCATCAGTCGCCTGCCTGCCGGCTGTCGATGTGGGCGACGGCCGAGCGTTGCTCGGAGGGCTTGGCGTCGGTGGGGAGCACCACGTGGATCGTGACGCCGCGACCGCTCGGGCTCTCGGCCCAGATGCGTCCCTCGTGCAGCTCGACGACGACGCTCGCGATGGCGAGGCCGAGGCCGAGCTCGCAGCGCTCGCTCGAGTAGCGCTGGAACGGCTCGAAGATGCGGGTGAGCGCGTCCTCGGAGATGCCCGGACCGTCGTCGGTGACGCTGATGCGGACCTCGCGCGGGCTCTCCCTCGCGACGAGGATGGTGACCTGGGAGCGCGCGCCGCCGAACTTCACCGCGTTGGAGACGAGGTTACCGAAGAGCTGCTCGAGGCGGTCCCGGTCCCAGGTGCCGGTGATTGTGTCGGTGGCGTCGAGCCGGATGTCCGCGCCGGAGTGCTGCACGCTTGCACCCTCGCGCAGCTCGCGCAGCGCCTCGACCAGCTCGAACGGGCGGCGGCAGAGCCGCATTGCACCAGCCTGCGTCGAAGCCATCTCGTGCAGATCGTCGGCGAGGCTCGAGAGCCGCTGCACCTGACGCTCCACGCGATCGAGGAGCTGCTGGTTGCGATCGCGGTTCTTGTTCTCCTGCATCAGCCGGACGTACCCGCGCAACGTCATGAGCGGGCTCGCGAGCTCGTGCGACACGGCGGACAGGATCTCTTCTCGACGACGGGCCTCGGCCTTGGCGACCTGGCGATCCTCGAGCGCGCGGTCCAGCTCCATCGCGCCGCGGCGCCGGCGCCGCAGGTCGCGAGACACGGCGTGCACGAGCAGCGCGCCGAAGCCGAGGAAGAGGCTCGACAGGAGCAGGGGCGCGAAGGAGCTCGGGCCGGCGCTGACGGCCGTGGCCCCGAGCGCCACGACGAAGTTGAGCGCGAGCGCGCGCTGGCTCGGCACGAGCGCTGCGCCGACGATGACGGGGATGAACGGGAATGGCCAGAACGGGCCCATCGCGCCGCCGGCGTAATGGACGGACACGACGAGCAGCAAAGTGTCGGCGTTCGTGATCGCGCCGACCAGCCGGACCATGGTCGCGCCGTCGGGCGCGTCACCCACGCGCCGTGCAGCCAGCGTGGCGAGCCCGTTGACGACGAACGTTGCGATGGCGACCGAGCACAGGGCTCGCAACTCGTACGGCGTGCCCAGGAGGAGGTGCACTCCGTAGGTCCCTGGCACGAGCACGAAGGGAAGCAACCAGCGCATGCGGACGAAGAACCACACCCAGGCGAGGAGCGTCGGTGCCTCCTGCTGGACCGCGTCTGCGGCCGAGGTGGTCGCTAGATCTGAATCTCCCTCCACCGTCCCTCCGCGAACTTCCACACCATGATCGCACAAAGAAGCACGATGTAGAGATAGGCGGCACCCCAGACCCCGACGATGCCCCAGTGCATGACGACGCCGAACACGTACGCGAGCGGCACGAGGCAGCCGAAGTGCAATCCGAACTCGACGAAGGCGACGAAGCGCGTATTGCCTGCGCCGAAGAGCGCCTGCGTGAGCACGAGCGCGGTGAGCACGAACGGAAGCAGGAGCCCACATACGCGAAGGATGGGCGCGGCCGCATCGATCACCGCCTGGTCCTTGGTGTAGACGTGCAGGACCTGGGGCGTGAACAGGAACACGAGGGTGCCGATGACGAGCGTGACGTACACCCCCATCTTGACCGCGGTCCACGCGTAGGCGGCGGCGATGTCGAACTCCTTGCGGGCCATGGACTGGCTGACGAGCGTGGCCGTCGCGCTGCCGTAGGCGATGCAGCCGGTGAAGAAGAGCATGAGGATGATGATGATGTTGTTCGTGGCGGCGACGTAGATGGGACCGACGCCGCGCCGTGCATCGAGGATGCCGACGATCTTCTCGAACACACCGAACCCGCTCATCACGAAGACGGTGGCGATGCCCGAAGGTACGGAGAGCTTCACGAGCTCCCACTGTTGCTTGAAGGAGACGTTCGAGAGCCGGTAGTGATGGTAGGTCTTCAGGTATCCGGGCAAGAAGCTCCACGCGACCATGATCGCGAGGCCGAGGTAGCTGCTGATCATCGACGCGATGGCCGAGCCGGTCACGCCCCAGCGCGGCAGGCCGTAGCGACCGAAGATGAGGCCGATGTTCAGGAAGAAGTTGAACGCGTTCATGACGAGCGCGCTGTACATGTGTACGCGCGTCTTGCCGAGACCATCGAACCAGCTCTTGTAGCTGATGGTTGTGACCATCGCGCACACGCCGAGCAAGCGCCACTGCAGGTACGGGATGCCGAGGCGGAGCACGTCGGGGTTGTGGGAGACCCTGCGGAACAGCACGGGCGCGATGAACCAGCCGGCAATCGAGGTCAGCGCAGACGTGACAAAGGCGACGACCAGCGAGTTGGTCATCACTTGACCCGCGGCATTGTGGTCACCGCTGCCGAAGCGCCGCGCCGTGATCGCCTGCGTTCCGACGGAGATGGCGGAGAGCGACCCACCGATCGCCCACATGAGGATGAGCGCGACCTCCAGCGCCGCGTGCGCGGGCACGGATTCGTTGGTGGGCAGGCGACCGATGAGCACGTGGTCGACCTGGTTGATGGCCGTCTGCGAGAGCATTGCCAGGACGACGGGAGCGGCGAGCGCGACGATCCGCTTGCCCAGCTTCGTATCGACGGCGAGGTCCATTCGAGCTTCCGTGTGTAGCCGAAGCGCGATGACGACACAAGGATGAGCACCCGCTTTCCGACGGCAAATGCTCACGATCACTCAGTTGACACACCCCGATCGGCGGCATAGCGTTTCGCCCATGCGACGGAAAATAGACGCGTGTCTGGCGGTTGTCGGGCTCGTGCTGCTGATGGCGGGCGGGATGGCTGGCTGCAAGGTGCAGTACCCGAAGTGCGCTCAGGACAAGGACTGTCACGACCACGAGTACTGTGTGAACCAGCAGTGCCAGCAGTGCCGCAGCACCAAGGACTGCAACGGTGGCGCATGCAACCAGGGGCGCTGCGATCCGCCGCGCTCGTCGATGAGCTTGTCATGCACCGACGATACCCAGTGCCCCGCCGGCGAGTCGTGCATCAGCGGTGCGTGCAAAGCGTGCCAGAGCGACAACGAGTGTGGCGACGGTGGCAAGTGCCACCAGGGTCGCTGCGCTCGAGCGCCCGGGGACAGTGGGTCGTCGAGCATCGGCGGCTGCAACCTCGATCCGATCTACTTCGACTTCAACGAGAACGTCCTCTCCACAGAGGCCACGTCGGCCATCGACCACGACGCGGAGTGCCTCAAGAAGTCGCCCGGCGCCATCACGCTCACAGGGCACACCGACCCGCGCGGTACCGAGGAGTACAACCTCGCGCTGTCCGACCGGCGCACCCAGTCCGTGCGCGATCGTCTGCAGAAGCTCGGCGCGCCGGCCACGTCCGTGAAGCTCGTGCCGAAGGGCGAGCTCGAGGCTGCCGGCGCCGACGAGTCGGGCTGGGCCAAAGATCGTCGCGTCGACTTCACTCGCTGAGGTGTCCATGAACCGTCTGCTCCCCATCCTCGGCCTCACCCTTTTTCAGTCCGGCTGTTTCGCCTTCGTCACGAAGGAGGAAGGTCGCGAGCTGAAGCAGCAGATCGAGGATCTGAAGGGCATCTCCGCGAAGAACGAGGCGCGCGCCGCCGAGCTGGTGAAGCAGATGGACACACAGCTCACGCGCCTCAAGCAGGGTGTCGAGCAGGCCAACAAGCTCGCGACGCGAAACTCGGCCGACGTCGGGCTCAGCGTCGAGAAGATGCAGGTCGACCTCGGCCAGGTTCAGGGTCGGCTCGACGACGTGACGCACACCACCGACGCGCTCACCAAGCAGTTCCAGGACTATCGCGCCAACTCCGACACGAAGCTCGAGCAGCTCACCAACGCCACGACCACATCCAAGTCACCCCCGGTGCCGGAGACGCCCGATGCCACGTTCGCCGAGGCGGACAAGAAGCTCGCGGCGCAGTCGTGGGTGGACGCGCGTCGGCTTTACGAGGCGTTCGTGAACCGCTACCCCGACGACGCGCGCGCGGCGAAGGCGCAGTTCCAGATCGGCGAGGCGTACGCCGGCGAGAAGCGCACCGCGAACGCCATCGGCGCCTACACGAAGGTGGTCGACAACTTTCCGAAGAGTGATGTCGTGCCCGACGCCATGTTCAAGAACGGCGTCGCATTTTACCAGCTCAAGTACTGCTCGGACGCCAGGGTCTACTTCCAGGAGCTCCTCAAGCGCTATCCGCGCACGACCTGGAAGAAGGATGCGGCAGACCAGCTCAAGAACCTTCAGCGCGACGCGAAGAACAAGTCCGTCTGCGCCAACTGAGCACCATGGACGAGGACGAGTCGAACGCCTTCGCGCGAGCGCTCGCCAGGGGCAAGTCGCCGTCGACGCGGCTGCGCTTCGTGCTCGGGATCACCCTCACGCTGCTGCTCGCCGGGTGCGTGACCGTGGCGGTGTTCTTGCTCGGCGCGCTCGTCGTGCGAGGCGTGCGGCACGGTGATTACCTCGCGCTCGCGGCAGCGCTGGCGGTCACCGCGATGACCGTGGTCATGGCCCGCGGCCGCGCCAAGAAGTAACAGACGGTCAGAGGGCGGTGCCAGCCGCGAAGTCGGCTGCGATGGTGCTGGCGACCTTCTGCACTTCGCTCGGCGCCGCCACGAGAATCCCGAGCTCGCGGTTGTTCTGCAGCGAGTTGGCGGTGAAGTTCTCCGAACCGATGTAGGCAATCTTGCCGTCGACCACGATCGCCTTGGCGTGGATGTCCGGACTGTTGAGCGAGCGGACCGGAATGCCGACCTGCTTCATGCCGATGATGGCCTGCGTCTGCGCGCTCGTGGACGTCCCGCTCGACAGGAGCACGCGAACAGCGACGCTGCGCTTGTTTGCTCGACCGAGTGCGGCAAGCATGGCCGACGACGAGAACACTTCCCCCTCGAGGTCCACCGTCGCCGCCGCCGAGTCGACGAGCTGGACGAGGCGGGCCTCGGCGTTGTCGGGCGCGGTCACCAGCTTGCCCGTCGTGGCGGTCGGCGTGCCGTTCCAGTCGGCCTGGAAGATTGCCTCTGCCTCGGCGACGTCCGCCGGGTCGGTATCCACGCCGAGGTACTCGCGGTTGCTCGTGTAGGCGCTCGAGCTCGCGTTCATCGTCATGATGAGCGCGGTCTTGCCGTCGAGGACGAGCGTCTTCTCGTGCGTGTACTGGTACATGCTCGGCGCCCACTTCACGCTCACGCCTGCGGCCTTGAGCTGGTTGTAGACGTCCGTCTGCGAGCCCTGGCCCGACGGGAAGGTCTGGTTGAGCAGGACCTGCACCTCGTGACCTGCCGTGTGCTGCTTCTCGAGCGCGGTGATCGTGGTGCTGTCGGTGAGCAGGTACATCGTCATGTGGATGCTGGTGGTGGCGTTCTTGATCGCGTTGAGCAGCGTCGCCCCCTTGTCCTGGGGCCCGATCACGACCGTGACGAGGGTCGTGGTCTGCAGCGGTGAGAGTCCACCGTCCGGTTCGAACACGACGCCGGTGAGGTCCGCACCGCGCAGATCGGAAGCACCGAGATCGCCCGAGCTCGTGCCCGCGTTGCAGCCTGCGGCAGCGCCCACCGCTGCAAAGGCGAGGAGGAACGACAACGACGCCGGATGCTTCATCTTCGTCATGGTAGCCGATGTCGTGGAGATCGGCTGCCGAACCTGGCAGGACGCACCGCCGGTCGCAGGCTACACTCGCCGTCTCATGGCCGAGCGCTTCAAGATCGTCTCCGAGTACACGCCCCGCGGGGACCAGCCGAAGGCCATCGACGAGCTCGTCGCCGGTATCAAGCGCAACGACGAGCACCAGGTACTCCTCGGCATCACGGGCTCCGGCAAGACCTACACAGCGGCCTGCGTCATCGAGAAGATGCAGAAGCCGACACTGATCATGGCGCACAACAAGACGCTGGCGGCGCAGCTCTACGGCGAGTTCAAGGAGCTGTTCCCGGAGAACGCCGTCGAGTACTTCGTGTCGTATTACGATTATTACCAGCCGGAGGCGTACGTCGTCTCGTCGGACACCTACATCGAGAAGGACTCGATGATCAACGAGGAGATCGATCGCATGCGTCACTCGGCGACGCGCGCGCTCCTCAGTCGCAAGGACGTGATCATCGTGGCGTCCGTGTCGTGCATCTACGGCATCGGCGACCCGAACTACTACAAGGAGCTCGTCATCTCGCTCGAGGTGGGGCAGGAGGTGCGTCGCGACGCGCTGCTGCGCCGCCTCGTCGACCTGCAGTACGAGCGCAACGACATCGACTTCCATCGCGGGACTTTCCGCGTGCGCGGCGACATCGTCGAGGTGTTCCCCAGCTTCTCCGAGGACCGCGCACTGCGCATCGAGTTCTTCGGCGACGAGATCGACCAGATCGCAATCGTCGACCCGCTGCGTGGAAAGACCATCAGCAAGGAGACGATGACCGCCATCTTCCCCAACTCGCACTACGTGACGCCCGCGAGCCAGCTCGTGCGCGCCATCGAGGCCATCAAGGTGGAGCTGCGCGAGCGGCTGCAGTTTCTGTCGGCGAACATGAAGCTCGTCGAGAAGCAGCGCCTCGAGCAGCGCACGATGTTCGACCTCGAGATGCTCGAGCAGATGGGCCACTGCAACGGCATCGAGAACTACTCGCGGCACCTCTCGGGCCGCGAGCCGGGCGCGCCGCCGCCGACTCTCATCGACTACTTCCCGAAAGACTTTCTCTGCTTCGTCGACGAGTCACACCAGACCGTGCCGCAGGTGCAGTCGATGTTCCGGGGTGACCAGTCGCGCAAGACGACGCTGGTCGACTTCGGCTTCCGGTTGCCGTCGGCGATGGACAACCGTCCGCTCAAGTTCGACGAGTGGGAGGAACGCCTCGGCAAGGTCATCTACGTGTCGGCGACGCCGGGCGACTACGAGCTCAAGAAGGCCGAAGGCGTCGTGGTGGAGCAGGTCATCCGCCCTACCGGCCTCCTCGATCCCGAGATCGAGGTCCGGCCGGTGAAGGAGCAGGTCGACGATCTCGTGGGCGAGATTCGACTGCGCGTGGCGAAGAAGGATCGCGTGCTCGTCACCACGCTGACCAAGCGCATGTCCGAGGACCTGACGGAGTACCTCACCGACCTCGGCATCAAGGTGCGCTACCTGCATTCCGACGTGGACACGCTCGATCGGATCGAGATCATCCGCGATCTGCGGCGCGGCGAGTTCGACGTGCTCGTCGGCATCAATCTTCTGCGCGAAGGCCTCGACCTCCCGGAGGTGTCGCTCGTGGCGATCCTCGACGCGGACAAGGAAGGCTTTCTTCGCTCGGATCGCGCGCTCATCCAGACCTGCGGTCGCGCGGCGCGAAACCTCGACGGGCGCGTGATCATGTACGCGGACAGGGTCACGGCGTCGATGAAGCGCTGCATCGACGAGACGGACCGGCGTCGCATCATCCAGGCCGCGTACAACCAGGAGCATGGCATCACGCCGAAGTCGACGAAGCGCGCCATCCTCGACATGCGCGGCCAGGAGTTCGACGGCTCGGTCGACGTGACGGCGTTGCCGAAGGCCGCCGAGCAGCAGCAGAAGTACGTGGCGGATATTCCGCTCGACAAGATACCGCAGACGGTCAAGAAGCTGAAGAAGGAGATGCACGCCGCCGCCGAGAACCTCGACTTCGAAAAAGCGGCTCAGCTCCGCGATCGAATCAAGGCCCTCGAGGCCATCGAGCTCGCGATCGGCGGGGCCTGACCGCCTCCACTTTGAAACGATCCTGCGGTCCGAGTCACTTTGGCGGCAGCGCCGCCGCGGAGCAGACCGCCATGCGTGATGTCGCTCGCGCCGGCGTCACCTCGATGTGAAGGCTACCTAGCGACGGAACATCGATCGCAGCGAGATGCGCGGGACGTCGGGGCCGGCGCGAACCTGCAGCGTCGCGAGCTGCTCCTCGACGGGCCCCAGCGTCCAGCACGCCTGTTCGGGCAGCGCCTCGAGTGGCGGGCCGGGCTCGTTGAGCGGGCAGATGTCGCGCAGCTCGATGGGGCCGTCGCTGTCCTCGTCGAGCCACCGGAGCGGGAGGCCCTGTGTCCGGCACACATAGGGCCTTGCATCGTAGACACGACAGGCGCCGGCGTCGTCCAGGAAGGCGCATGCGCCGACGGGGTGGGGCGCAGCGTTCGTCAGCAGCTCGGCGTAGCGGGCGGAGATGACCTCGGCCTCGATCGCGAAGACCGTGAGCTCGTCCTGGCAGCAGCTCGCACAGCCGCGGGTGCAGGCGAGTCGATCGGCGTGGATGACGTGGAGGCGCCGGGCCTCGCGCTCCACCTCGGCATGCAGCGCGCCGACCTCGTCGCTGGGATTGCCGGTCATGTCAGCGAGCACAGCCGCTGCGGCGCAGCGCCTCGGTGATGGCAGACCGGATGTCGTCCGCCTCGCTGGTGACAATCGTGTGCCCGACACCGGAGTAGCTCTTCAGCGACGCGTCGAACCCTGCGCGCTCGAATATGATCGCGGTCGAGCGATCGTCGTCCAGCGCGACGCGAGGGTCGGCATCTCCGTGGAACGCCCGCACGCGCGGTGCCGAGGCCGGTCGTTTCGCAGGACGGAGCGCCTCCGGCAGCGCGCCACTCACCGGCAGCGCGAGCCCGACGATGGGCTTCGGCAGCGCTGCAAGCGCCCAGGACAGCACGGCCCCCTGCGAGAAGCCGACGACGACCGGCTGCCCGCACGTGGGGTGGCTGCGCATCTCGTCCGCAATGGACGCGGCGACGAGGTCACGCGCTGCGGCGATGTCGGCGACCACATCACCGAAGCGCGGCGCGCGGCTCGGAGGAAACCAGCTCCAGCCGGGCCCCGCCGCCGTCGGTGCGCGCGGGGCCCACAGCCGCGCGGGCACCGGCAGGCCCGTGACGAGGCCGACGATGTCGTCCGGCCTCGCGCCGTAGCCGTGCAGCACGACGACGAGCGGGAGCTGCTGCTCCGGCCGGGCGCCGGCGGCGTAGCGCTCGAGGCCCTCGAGCGGTGCGGCCTGGGCGACGCTCGCGAGGAGCGGGCCGATGAGCGCCGTGACCACGGCGTTCATCGGTCGAGCTCCGGATAGTATCGAAAGATACCATCTTGGTTGAACGGGATGCGGCGACCCGATGCCATGTATGCCGCGATGCGCGGCCGCTCGCCGACGAGCGCGTGGAGCCGACGCACCCTGGGATGCCGCTTCCTCTCGTGGGCCATGGCGCGCGGGAAGGCGTAGTCGAGGCCGTCGACGAGCTGGAACAGCGACAGGTCGGCGTAGGTGAGCTTCTTTCCGACGAGCCACGGCGCGTCGCCGCGCGACAGGACCTGCTCGAAGTAGCCGAGGTACTTCCAGAGCCGCTCGTGCACGAAGTCGCGCGCCTTCTCTTTCGCGGCAAGCGTTTGCTCCTCGTAGTACTTGCCGACGCTGAGTGGGTGATGGGTGTCGTGCGTCTCCGACACGACGTCGGCGATCGTGAGCTGGAGCTGCTGCACGAAGAAGCGCCCGGAAGCGCTCTTCGGCGCGAGGCCGTGCTTCTCGCCGATGAACGCGAGGATGGTGGCGGTCTGTCCGAGCAGCAGCTTGCCGGCCTGCAGGAAGGGGGGCGCGAAGCCGGGAGTCCGGACTGTCCGGTCCTTCATCATGCCGACGAGGACCTTGGCCCCCTCGGTGCGGGCAACGTCGTCGTAGAGTGCGCCGGCTTCTTCCAGCGCGAGGCGCACCAGCTCGCCGCGGCCCTGGATGCTCGGCCAGTAGAACAGTCGATACCGCATGGCAGGACATTACCTCGTCCCGCCGCCTCGGGCGGTGCGGCGGACCCCGATCCAGACGATGACCTCCTCGATCGCAGCGGCGGCCTGCCGCGTGCCCATCACCTAGCGGACGGCGCAGCAGCGGCGGCAGCGGACCTCGAGCCCGTACGTACCTCGCACGCACGAGGCGAAGCGACGCAGCCGACGGTCTTCGGGGGGTGCGGCGGCGGTCGCAAGCTCCACGTGTGCAGCCATCGGTGTCGCCGCGGAAAAGTCGTGCGCGCACGGCGGAGGCTGACTACGGCGAGACGAGGCGCGCCAGCGCCGGGACGTGCGCGCTCATCGCGTCCTCGCCGTGGCACTCGACGTCGCGCAGCGCACGGGCGAGCTCGAGCATGATGGCGCGCACGTCGATGCCGCCTCGCTCGACGTGGAGCCACGCGGCGTGGTCGATGGGCACGCAGCCGAGAAACGTGCCCCAGCGCGCGCTCGCGGTGGGCACGATGCCGTCGTTGCTGACGCGCGCGCCGGGCGGCGAGTGCTCGTCGAGGCTCATGCCCGCAACCGACATCGCGAAGCTGCGGTGACCTTTTTTGGCGGGCGCCGGCCACAGCCCACCGTCGCAGACGCCGTCGCGCGCGCGCTCTGGCGTGGCCGCCAGCGAATACAGCGGCACCGCCTGCGTCGGGTGCTGCGCATCGAAGACGGCCATCGCCCGCGGCGTGAGCATGGAGGCGGTGTCGAAGAGCCGCCCCGGCTGTGTCGGCCACCCGCGCGATGCATCGATCCGCTGGGCGATGCGATCGAGGAGCGACTCGCCGAGGCTGCCGTGGATGGCCAGCATCACGTCGGCGAGCGGCGTGCCGTGGTGCGGTGTCGACAGCGTGACCACGCTCGCGATCTTGCCGGCGGCCCGCGGATCGTCGAGCAGGAGCCGGGTGTCCACGCCGCCCTGCGAGTGGGCTATGACGTGGACACGCGCCGCGCCGGTGCGCTGCCGCACCTCGTCGATGGCGCGCAGCAGGTGCTCGGCGCGCGTGCTCGGTGGCGCGATGGCCGGGAGCGCGGGCAGGAACACGTCGAAGCCATCTGCCTCGAGCGCCGCGACGATCTTGCGGTCGAACGACGTGCGCCCCAGCGTCACGTGTGTGCCCACCATGAGGATGCCGTGCACCAGCAGGATGGGAGCGCTGCGACGGGCGAGCGTGGCGGTCGCGGCATCGAAGGTCTGCGGCGCACCGATGTGCGCACAGCCGCACACGAGGAGCACGAGAACGAGCGCACGCATGACGAGAGACAGCCTAGCACCGGGTCGCGCT
>JAYTLP010000134.1:0-2827 GCA_043729375.1 Myxococcales bacterium | reverse complement strand
ACACGAGCAAGACCGTCTCCGCGTCCACGCGCGTCTGACCGAGGAGACCCGAGATGACCCGTCCCACCCTGTTCGCGCTCTGCCTCTTCTTCCCGCTCGCCGCGCGCGCCGAGGTCAAGGTGGGCACGCCCGCCTCCGACTTCGACAAGCCGACGCGCGACGGAGGTCACGTGAAGCTCTCCACGCTGCGAGGCAAGGTCGTGCTCGTCGACTTCTGGGCCTCGTGGTGCGAGCCCTGCAAGCGCGAGATCCCGTTGCTCGGCAAGATGGCCGAGAAGCTGCGCGACCGCGGGGTCGAGATCGTCACCATCAACATCGATGACGACGCGGGCAAGGCCGAGCGCTTCTTGAAGGACCAGGGCGTGAAGGGGCTCACGGTCGTACGCGATGATGACAAGCACATCGTCGCTGCCTACGAGCCGCGCACGATGCCGTCGTCGTTCGTGATCGATCGCAAGGGTGTCGTGCGCGCTGTGAATGCCGGCTTCGACGATGGCGACGAGCGCAAGATCGAGCAGCAGCTCTCGGCGCTGGCGGCCAGGTAGCATGGAGTCCTCGAGCCTCCTCCAGCACGGCTGGCTGTGGGCGTTTGCGACCGTCTTCGTCGGCGGCTTCCTCACCAGCCTCACGCCGTGCGTGTACCCGATGATCTCGATCACGGTGAGCCTGTTCGGCGCGCGGGACGAGCGCTCCACGCGCGCGCGGTCGATGGCGCTCGCGACCGCCTACGTCGGCGGCATCTGCGTCATGTACACCGGCCTCGGCGTGTCCTTCGCGCTCGCCGGCCGCGCGTTCGGCACGTTCATGGCGAGCCCGGCGTTCATGGTGCCGATCGCGATCTTCTTCCTGCTCATGGCCGCGTCGATGTTCGGCGCGTTCGACCTCTCGCTACCCGCAGCGTGGCAGGCCCGGCTCAACACCGTCGGTGGCAAGGGCTTCGGCGGCGCGTTCGGCATGGGACTCGTCGGCGGCATCATCGCGGCGCCCTGCACGGGACCCGTGCTCGCGTCGGTGCTCGCCTACGTCGCGACGACGCGCTCGGTCTTCCTCGGCGGCTCGCTGCTCTTCACCTACGCGCTCGGGATGGGCGTGCTGTTCTTCGTCATCGCCGCCTTTGCCGTCTCGCTGCCCCGCTCGGGACAGTGGATGGAGGTGGTGAAGAGCTTCTTCGGCATCGTCATGGTCGTCGCCGCGCTGTACTTCCTGCGCAACGTCATCCCGTCGCTCGCGCGCTACGGCTCGCGCGCTCCGTCGTGGGTCGCCATCCACGGGGCTCTGCTCGCGATCGGTGTCGCGGTCGGTGGGCTCAACCTGTCGTTCAAGTACTCGCCGGTCGCCGAGAAGGTCCGCAAGGCACTCGGCGTCGCGGCCATCGGCCTCGGCGCGTTCGGCCTGCTCGGCTTCGCGCTCACCGCCCGGCAGACGAGCGGAGGTCCCCTCGCGTGGATCCACGGCGAGCAGGCCGGGATCGCGACCGCCCGCGCGGCGCACAAGCCCGTGCTCGTCGACTTCTACGCGGACTGGTGCCTGCCCTGCAAAGAGCTCGAGCTGAAGACGTTCTCCGACCCGCGCGTGAAGGCGCTGCTCGGCCAGTTCGTGCTCGTGAAGGTGGACTGCACCGAGGACGACGATCCTCAGGTCGTCGACACCAAGAAGCGTTACCACGCGGCCACCTTGCCGACGCTGTCGATCGTCGGCGCCGACGGCACGCCGCTCCGCACCATCGATCACTTCGTCGAACCGGACGAGCTCCTGGAACAGCTACGACTTGCGCTCTGAACGCCTCCTGCTCCTCGCCGCGCTGCTGAGCGCCGGCTGCCCCGCGCTCGACCAGAACAAGGGCCTGCAGACCGCGCCCGCCGCGCAGTCGTACGACTACAACGCCTTCGTCTGCGGTCCCATGCCGGTGCTGGTGAGGCACTGTTCTTACATCGCGTGCCATGGCAACGCGGCGCACGCGTTTCGTGTGTACTCCCCGGGCAAGCTCCGCGCGGGGGACGTCACGTCACGCACCGACCGCGACGCACCGCTCACGTCCGACGAGGTGCAGGCCAACTTCGACTCGGCGTCGGGCGTGCTGCTCGCCGGACCTCCGCCCGACGGCACGACGCTCGTGCTCCAGACGGCGCCTCTGCTGCAAAAGCCGCTCAAGGCCGCGTTCGGCGGATCCGAGCACCACGGCATCGGCGTCTTCCCGTTCGCTCCTGCACAGTCGCTCGACGCGGATCCCGAGTGGTCCGCGCTCGTCGCGTGGGCGGCGGGACAGAAGCAGCCGGTCCCGCCCGCCGCAGAGTGCCAGGCGTTCTTCACGAGCCTCGGGCTGACGCCGCGATGACCCGGCTCCTGCTCCTGCTCCTCCTCGTCCTGTCGTGCGCGTCGTGCGCGGTGGTGAAGCCCTACCAGCGCGAGTTCCTCTCCAAGCGCACCATGATCTTCGCACCCGACCCGCACGAGGACGTGCTCGATCAGCACATGCTCGAGGCGCGCGAGGGCGCGGTCGGAGGCTACGGCTCGGCCGGCGGAGGGTGCGGATGCAACTGATCCGCGGCCTCGCGGCGGTGCTCGTGGTCGCCGCGGCGAGCACGTCCGTCGCCGACGACGCGTTCACGGCCAAGACGCAGGTCTACGCCGACAGCGATCACACGACGGTCATCTCTCCGACGGTGGCGATCAGCCGCGATGCGTGGCGTGGCGGCACGCTGGCGGCTGCGTACGTGGCCGACGTCGTGTCGTCCGCGTCGATCGACGTCGTGTCGAACGCCACGAAGCATATGAACGACTTCCGCTCCGAGGTGTCGGGCGGCGTCGCGCAGAAGTGGCGCGCCAC
>JAYTLP010000133.1:0-13940 GCA_043729375.1 Myxococcales bacterium | reverse complement strand
CCCACGGTGCTGCCGCTGCAGATCGTCAGGATCGGGCCCCTGGCGCTCGTGTGCGTGCCCGGCGAGTTCACGACCACGGCCGGCGCGCGCCTCGAGGCGACGGTGCTGGAGATCCTCGCTGCACGCGGCGTCACCACGGTGCAGATCTGCACGTACTGCAACGACTACATGGGCTACGTCACCACCAACGAGGAGTACCAGGCGCAGGCCTACGAGGGCGGCCACACGATCTACGGCCAGTGGACGCTCGGCGCCTTCCAGACCCGCGTCGCCGCGCTCGCCACGGAGCTGTGCAAGCCCGCCGTCTCCCGCACGCACGACCGGACGATGCGGCCCCCTGAAGTGCCGGCCCAGGAGCTGGCGCTCCGCACCGACCTCCCCGCGCCGGGCAAACGAGCGCCCGCGCAGGTCACCGCGGGGACCTGAGCTTCACCGCGAGACCCGGAAGAGCTGGTCGACCAGCGCGTCGCCGTAGGCCTTCGTCAGCGGCCCGGAGCGGAGCAGGAGCCGGAAGTAGAGGGCGCCCACGATGCCGTCCATGACCAGCTCGGCGTTGACGTCCTGGCCGAGCAGGCCCTCGGTCTTGCAGCGGACGATCTCCGCGATGCCGGCCGCGCGGCGCGGACGGATGTGCTCGTCGTACAGGGCACGGAGGATCTCCGGCTCGCTCTGACCCTCCGCGACCAGGTCGGCGATGACCTTGCCGACCAGCCCGCCGAACGCCTCGATGAGGCCGCGAATCCGGGCGCGCACGGCGCCCTCTCCGCTGGCGGCAGGCGCGGGCGCGGCACCCAGTGCGACCCGTTCCTGGAAGGTGGCCAGCACGAGCTCGGCCTTGGTGGACCACCACTTGTAGAGCGTCGGCTTCCCCACGCCGGCTCGCTTTGCGACCTCGTCCATGGTCAGATCCCGCACCGACCTGTCGTGCAGCAAGGCATGAACGGCGTCGAGGATCTGGGCGTGGGACGAGGCAGACTGCCGCGGTGGACGGCCGCGTGGCCTGAATTTCTCGTTATCACTCACACTTGGATAATACTCGAACGATACGTAAAGAAAATTTATATCACGGATAATAAATAATATAACAAAACGACAAGTAATTAAAAACTAGGCGAGGACCAAGACCAGACCGAAGGCCACATCGAAGAAAGCTCGGGCAACCAGGCATGCCCACAGTCCGAAGAGGACGGCACGCGGGGCGCTCTCGGAAGCGGTGAAGCGGTAGGCGCGGCGCATCGCGGAGTGGGCGTAGGCTATGAGCAGCGGCGCCAGAATGAAGTGCTGGGACCACGGGTTCGCGCACAGCGCGGCGAGCTGGGGGTGTGACGCCAGGGACCGGTAGAGCGGCCGGATCAGGAACCCGAGGTACAGAAGGACGCAGCAGAGGTGGATGCAGTAGAAGTGCGCCGTGAACACGAAGTGCTGCATGAACCGGTACCCGCGTCCCACGAGAAGGACGAGGCCGAGGGCCAGGAGCGGCACCATGCAAAGGATGGTCAGCGGGTTCTCGGAGGACGCGATCTTGTCGATGCGCTCGGAGAACACCTCGACCGTGACCTGGCTCAACCCGGCGCGCAGCTCGAGCAGCCGGTGCCAGAAGGACGGGAACAGCAGGTGCTTCCTGGCCGCGACGAGGCTGAAGCCGTACATCGTGGTGTGCGGCACGACGAGCCAGGCGAGCACGTTGGCGAGCACGAAGATGCGCAGCGGATCGAGGTGGTGCGCGCGTCGCCCCTCGAAGTGGTCGCGCGCGAGCTGGCCGGGCGACAAAAAGAGCTTGCGCACCGTTCGCAGCAGCCGGCCGTCGTAGTTCGTCAGATACCCGAAGAGGGTGCGCACGAACGTGCGGAGCGAGTAGTCGTCGGGGGCCGGCGTCTTCTGCCCGCAGCCGGCGCAGAACGCGTCGACCGACGGGCTCCCGCAGTTCACACAGGCAGCCCTCGGTGCCGTCAGAACCCCTCCCTCTCGGCAGGCCTCTCGGCAGGCCTCTCGGCAGGCCTCTCGGCAGGCCTCTCGGCAGGCCTCTCGGCAGGCCTCTCGGCAGAGGTCGATCGCTTCGAAGTGCATCGGAGCCGGAGCATAGTGGAGGACCCCCACCAGGACGAGGCCCCCCGCCGATCGAGGACGCTCTGGCCTTGTGGCCGCGCCAGACTGGGCGCACCGTAGATGCCGTGAAATCCATCGTCGTGCAGCTCCTCAAGAAGGTCGCGTCGGTGACACCGATGGGTCTCCAGCAGGAGCTCCGGCGGCTCAAGTGCCTCGTCGACATCAAGCTCGGCGTCCACCGCTCCGCAGAGCCCGAGTTCGACCACATGGTGAGCTACGTGGCCGCAGGCGACTGGGTGATCGATGTCGGCGCGAACGTGGGCACGTACACGCTCCAGCTCGCGCGGCTGGTCGGACCGAAGGGTCGCGTCATCTCCTTCGAGCCCATCATCGAGACCGCGGAGGTGCTCTCGGCGGCCGTCCGCTGGTCGGGCCTGCACAACGTCACGATCATGAACGCTGCCGCGAGCCGCAGCTCCACCGAGGTGGGCCTCTCGCTGGAGAATGCGGCGACGGGGCTGCCCGACTACTTCACCGCGACGATCAATGCCAACGGCGACAAGAAGGTGCTCGCGGTGGCGATCGACAGCCTCCATCTCGACCACCGCATCGCGCTCGTCAAGATCGATGCGGAGGGCCACGAGCGCGAGGTCCTCGAGGGCATGACGCGCACGCTGGAGAAGGACAAGCCCACGCTCATCGTGGAGGACGGCGCGCACCTCGTCCCGTGGCTCACCGACCGCGGGTACCGTGTCGCCCCGTACATCAGCGGCTCGGCAAACTACGTCTTCCACGCGAGGTGACCCCCGCAAGCGGCCGCGGACCGCGCTAACGTCCCGCCATGGCCGACCCGATCCTCATCGCAAAGCATGCCGCCGTCGAGTGCATCCTGTTGCCCGAGATGGCCAACCGCCACGGGCTCGTCACCGGAGCGACCGGCACGGGCAAGACGGTCACGCTGCAGACGATGGCCGAGCAGCTGAGCCGCCTCGGCGTGCCCGTGTTCATGGCGGACGTGAAGGGCGACCTCGCCGGCATCACGCAGACCGGGGCGCTCGGGGACAAGCTTGCGCGCGTCCTCGAGGAACGAGCCCTGCCTGCGCCCACCGCCACCGCTTGCCCCGCGATGCTGTGGGACGTCTTCGGCAAGAGCGGCCACCCGGTGCGCGCGACCGTGAGCGACATGGGGCCACTGCTGCTCTCGCGCATGCTCGGCCTCAACGACACCCAGGAGGGCGTGCTGCAGCTTGTCTTCAAGATCGCCGACGACAATGGGCTCCTCGTGCTCGACCTGAAAGATCTGCGCGCGATGCTGCAGCACGTCGGCGACAACGCGAGCCAGTTCACGACGAAGTACGGCAACGTGAGCGCAGCGAGCATCGGCGCGATCCAGCGGGGGCTCCTCGCGATCGAGCAGCAGGGCGGCGCGTCGTTCTTCGGCGAGCCGATGCTGGACCTCGCTGACTTCTTGCAGACCGTCGACGGCAAGGGTGTGGTCAACGTCCTCGCCGCCGATCAGCTCATGAACAGCCCGCGACTCTACGCCACGTTCCTCCTGTGGATGCTGAGCGAGCTGTTCGAGCACCTGCCCGAGGTCGGCGATCTCGACAAGCCGAAGCTGGTCTTCTTCTTCGACGAGGCACACCTGCTCTTCAACGAGGCGCCGAAGGCCCTCGTCGAGCGCATCGAGCTGGTGGTGCGTCTGGTGCGCAGCAAGGGGGTTGGCGTGTTCTTCGCCACACAGAATCCGCTCGACATTCCCGACACGATCCTCGCGCAGCTCGGCAACCGCGTCCAGCACGCGCTGCGTGCCTTCACCCCCCGCGATCAGAAGGCCGTCAAGGCCGCGGCCAGCACCATGCGCGCGAACCCCGCGCTCGACGTGGAGGTGGCGATCACGGAGCTCGCAGTCGGAGAGGCGCTCGTCAGCTTCCTCGACGAAAGTGGACGGCCGACCATCACGCAGCGGGTGTTCGTGTTGCCGCCCGGGAGCCGGATCGGTCCCATCACGAGCACCGAGCGAGCGGCGCTCATCGCAGGATCGCTCGTCGCAGGCGTCTACGAGAAGGCAATCGATCGCGAGTCGGCCTACGAGAAGCTCAGCGCGCGAGCCGCCGCGCCGGGTGATCCACCCATCGAGGGGGGAAGCGCGCCCGCGCCCGCACCCACCGGCAACGATGGTGGTCTCCTCGGCGCCCTCAAGGACGTGCTGTTCGGTACGACGGGGCCGCGCGGTGGCAAGCGCGACGGCCTTGCGCAGTCCGCCGCACGCTCGGCGGCCCGCAGCATCGGCTCGGGGGTCGGCCGCGAGATCGTGCGCGGCGTGCTGGGCTCCATCCTCGGCGGCGGCCGGCGCCGGTAGTGGCCCGCGCGGTTGCACGGGCCACGCGGCGCGTGTAGAGCTTCTGCTACCGTGAGCACCCCGAGCACCCCGAGCACCCCGAGCAGCGACGCAGCCACAACCAAATCATCGACGGACGAGCCCGTGTCGGCGCGCATCCGTGCGCGCATCCGCGCGGCCAAGAAGCGCTTTCACGCCAACGACAACATCGCGGCGTTCATCGAGCCCGGTGAGATGGACCAGCTCGTCGACGAGGTGCAGAGCAAGATGAAGGCGGTGCTCGACAGCCTCGTCATCGACACTGTCAGCGACCACAACACCCACGACACCGCGCGTCGCGTCGCCAAGATGTACCTGAAGGAAGTCTTCCAGGGCCGCTACGTCACGGCGCCGACCACCACCGAGTTCCCCAACGTAGAGCACCTCAACGAGCTCATGCTCGTCGGCCCCATCACCGTGCGCAGCGCGTGCTCGCACCACTTCTGTCCCATCATCGGCAAGCTGTGGGTAGGCGTCATGCCGAACCAGCACTCCAACCTGATCGGACTCTCGAAGTATGCGCGCATGGCCGAGTGGATCATGTCCCGGCCCCAGATCCAGGAGGAGGCCGTCACGCAGATCGCCGACCTGCTCATGGACAAGATGCGTCCCGACGGGCTCGCCATCGTCATGGAGGCCGACCATTTCTGCATGCACTGGCGCGGCGTGAAGGACATGGACAGCAAGATGATCAACAGCGTCATGCGCGGGTCTTTCTTGAAGGACCCTTCGCTCCGTCGCGAGTTCCTGTCGCTCCTCCCGAGGAAGTAAGACCGAGGTCTGCATGCTCGTCCGTCTGCTCTACGCAAGTCGCGCCACCGAGGCCATCACTCCGGCGTTCATCGAGTCGATCCTCGCGTGCTCGCGCACCCACAACCCGGAACTCGGCATCACGGGGTTGCTCTGTTACACCGGCGATGTCTTCCTGCAGGTCATCGAAGGCGGGCGAAGCGAGGTCTCGACGCTCTACAACGTGATCGTGCGCGACCCCCGCCATCGGGACGTGACGCTGCTCCACTTCGAGGAGGTCGGTTCGCGCCGCTTCTCGAACTGGACGATGGGCCAGGTCAACCTGTCCAAAGTGAACCCGTCGACGCTGCTCAAGTACTCCGAGATGCCCGGTCTCGATCCCTTCCGCCTCGGAGGAAGCATATCGCTCGCGCTCCTCGAGGAGATGATCGCCACCGCGGCCATCGTCGGCCGCGCCACCTGAACGCCTACCGCCTGGCGGCCTCGAAGGTGCCGACCGTCTGATAGACCGTCGTGACGAAGAAGTCGGGCTTGATGAACGCGCCGCCCCACCTGGCATCGAGCTCGGCGCTGGGCTTCGCGGCGACAACCTGCTCGAGCGTCTTCTTGCCGGCCTTCAGCTTGGCGACGCGGTCGCGCACCTTCGTCAACATGTCGCGCCACTCGACGAAGCCCGCCTTGTTCGAGAGGGGGCCGTGACCCGGGATGATCTGCGTCCTGTCGTCGCAGAGCGAGAGGATGCGCGCTGCAGCGGCGATATAGCCCTCGATGCTGCCCCCCGAGCCGATATCGATGAACGGGTAACCGCCGGAGAAGTACGTGTCGCCCGTGTGGACGATGTTCGCGTTCTTGAAGTGGATGAGCGAGTCGCCGTCGGTGTGTGCGTGCTCGACGTGGATCACGTGGAGCTCCTCGTTGTTGAGGAAGAACGTCATCTCGTCGAGGAATGTGACGACGGGCAGCGCCCTCGGCGGGGAGGCCGGGACCGTGTTGTGGAACGCGGCCATCACCTGCTCGGTCGACAGACGCTTCCGCACGTTGTCCTGCGCGACGATGATCGCCCCGCCCGTCCCGAACGTCTCGTTCCCGCCGGTGTGATCGCCGTGCCAGTGCGTGTTGAAGAGGAAGCGAACGGGCTTCGGTGACAGCGTCGCGATCGCGGCCTTGATCTTCGGCGCGAGCGGCGCGAACTCGTCGTCGATGAGGAACACCCCGTCTTCGCCGAACGAGACACCGATGTTGCCGCCCTCGCCCTCGAGCTCGGCGATTCCCGGCGCGAGCTTGTTCACCTTGATGTCCACCTTCGCGTAGTCCTTCTTCGACGGGTCCACCGCCCAGGCGGTCGCGGAGGACAGGAGGAGAACGGCGGCGAGCTTCTTCACGGCGGCGAGCTTCTTCATGACCGTGAGCTTACTTCAGCCCATGAAGACCGCGTTGTCGCGCGTCACGGGAGCCGGCTGACGAGCAGCGCGGCGCCGCCCACGGCGACGGCATCCTCGATCAGCGCAGCGGGCAGGTCCTTGCCGAGGGCACGCGCGAGTGCGCCGCGCCCCGCAGCACCGCCGAGCGTGCCGACGAGCGCGCCGCTGATGCCGGCAAGCACGCCGATGACGACCATTCCTCCGAGCCCGAGAGCGACGGCGCCTCCGCAGAGCGCGCCGGACAGGATGCGCGCGCCGGACTGCGGCAGCGTCTTGCGGCTCGGCGTGAACGACAGCTTGTCGCCGACCAGCTCGGCAAGCGCGAGCGCCGACGCTACCCATGGTGTCGCCGTAGCACCGAGGAACGCGAGAGGCGTGCCGGCGAGGCGGAGGAGTCCGAGGTGGGCAGCCCACGCGACCGCCGCGACGGGCGTGAACGTGCGGAGCCCCGCGAGGAGGCCGAGGCCGAGGGCGAACGGGAGGATCCTCATGTCCGTGACGCTACCTCGGGGTCAGCCGGGCGACAGGAGCTCGAGCGCGTCCCGCTGCGCGTCGCCGAGGTGGGGGTCGGTAAGCGCTGCGACGTACGCCGCAGCGAGGTCGTTCTCGACGAGCCGCAGTGCTTCGTTCACCTCGCTGTCGCCGGGCGCGCGGGCCACGTCGTCGACGCCATGCGCGAGGATCTGGCGCGTCTCGCCCTCGCGTGGCGCCGCACCTCCGAGCGCCGTTATCATTCCCGCGAGCGCATGCTGGTGCGCCGCGTGGCCGTCGGCGCGGGTGTGCGCCTCGGCGGGATCCTTCAGCGTCGTCGCGGCGCGCAGATTTGCGAGCCGACCGTTGTCTTCGGCCTCGAAGAGCTGCTCGAGCACGGCCACCTGCTGCGCGGGACCGACATCGGACGGGTGCCTTGCTTCCTCGCGCGCTCGCTCGTACGACGGCGACGACGAGCTCATGAGCGGCGGGTTCTTGTCGTCAGGCATGGACTTCCTCTTTCGATGGCGTCGGGCCGTCGACCTCGTCTGTGGTGCGAGACTCGCCCGATCGATCGAGCGCGAGCTTGAAGAGGATGGGCCCGATCATCTCGTTGATGGCCACGGTGGCGAGCACGAGCGAGCGGATGCCCGGCCCGATCGACGGGACGTTGCGCTCGACGACGACGCCGATGCCGAGCGCGATGCCGGCCTGCGAGACGAGGCCCGACCAGCCCCACTTCTTGACTACGGGCTCGTCGTCCGCGAGGCGTGCACCGACGCGGTGGGCGAAGAGCGTGCTGAGCGCGCGCGTGACGCACAGGAGCAGCGCGATGGGCCAGAGCTTCTGCAGCACGGGGATCTCGAGGTGAGCCCCGGCGGCGGCGAAGAAGACGACGTACACGAGGCTGCCGAGGCCCTCGATGCCGTGCAGGAACTTTTCGCCCTGCTGCGACAGGTTCTGGACGATGAAGCCGGCGACGAGGAAAGTCAGCAGTGGCTCGAAATGCAGGTAGCGCAGCACCTCCGTGAAGCCGAGCCCCAGGACGAGCAGGACGAGCGCGAGCGAACGGTTCACGAAGCGCAGATACACGACGAGCAGGAGCCCGAGCGTGGTGCCGAGGGAGACGCTGCCCAGGATCTCGCGCCCCAGCTCGCGGAAGGCGGACGCCGAAAGCGTGGCGCCGGCCTCGAGGAGCGGCTTCGTGAGCGTGAGCGTGGTGGCGAGGACCACGAGCACGACGACATCGGAGGTCATGACGGTCGCGAGCGTGGCGCGCGCGATGGGCCCCTGCGCGCGGGTCTGCGAGAGCACGCCGAGCGTGGCCGACGGGCTGCGTGTGATGGCGATGACGCCCCACAGCAGTGACATGCCGATGATCATGTTGACGGGAGAGCCGTGCAGAAACGGAAGTAACGGCGATACCGCGGCGAATGCACCACCGGCCAGCACCATCACCACGACGCTCTGCATGAGCGTGGCCCACGCGAGGGAGCGGGCCGCCTTGCGCAGCTCGGCGATGCGCAGCTCCGCGCCACCGGCGAGCGCGATCAGCGCCAGCGCCAGCGGGTTGGTCTTGTTCACCTGGATCACCGTCTCGTGGTCGACGAGGTCGAGGACGTAGGGCCCGGCGATGATGCCGACCAGGATGTAGGCGGTGAGGTGCGGGATCTTGAGCGGCTCGAGCAGCTCCGACGCGAGCGTGCCGACCAGCAACAGGAAGCCTGTCGCAGCGATCGCGGCGAGGCTCCCGCGCACGGTCGGCACCGTGCGCGTGGCGGCCCACAGCAGCGCGAACATGACTGCCAGCACGACGATCTGCTGCACGCGCAGCAGCAGGCCGCCCCTCCGGGAGCCGCCGTGGCTCACGCGTCCCCCGCGGCGACGCGCTCGGTCTTGATCTCGCCGGCACGCACGAGCGCCGCGCGGAGCGACAGTGGACCGATGATCTCGCCGACGATGGTGACGACCGCAGCGGTGAGCAGCACGGTCTCACCGATGCTGCCGCGGAACGTGAGCGCGAAGCTCAGGCCGATGCACATCGTGATCTCGCCCGCGGGCATCATGGCCCAGCCGATGAGCGGCGCGGCCGACCGTGCGGTCGGGGGCAAACGGACGAAGAAGGCGATCGCGTGGAGCGCCAGGGCACGCGTGACGAGCACCGCGCCGACGACGAGCGCGTGATGCACGAAGGTCTGCGGGCCGAGTCTCGCGCCCGCGAGCAGCAGCGCAGGCACGAGCACCGAGCGGCGCGTTGGCTCGATCATGGCGAGGAGGCGGTTGCGATGACGAGAAGTGAAGCCGAGCGCCATACCGAGCACGAACAGCGCCGCGACGACGGGCAGGCCCGCGCGTGCGGCGGTCCCGGAGGCGAGCAGACAGATGCCGACCAGGATGCCCCACGACTGATCGGCGCGCTCCTCGCGCGAGAGCATGATGGATGCCACGAGGCCGAGCACGATGCCGACGCCGACCACGCCGACGGGCAATGCCGACGCGAGCAGCCACGTGCGGTGACCGAGATCGAAGCGCGGGTGCAGGCACAGCCCCGCGCACGCGACGAGGATCGGCGCGATGTCCTTCGCCTCGGCGAGGTCGTCGAGCAGGTCCGTGAGCGGTCCGCTGGCCCCGTAGCGCTCGGCCACCCAGCGCACCGCGTTGGACGTGGTCTCGCTGGCGACGGCGCCGAGGCCGAGGGCGAGTGCCACGCGCTCGAGCGGCGTGTGGCCGGGCTCCATGAAGGGGATGAGGAACCAGGCGGCCGTCGCGACGCAACCGACCGTGAGGAGCCCGAGGCCCGCGCCGATCAGCAGGCGGTAGTGTGAGAGGTAGCGTGTGCGCACCACGCCGTAGTCGATGCCGATGATGAGCGCGACCCAGCCGAGCGAGATGTAGAGCACGGGCTCCACGTCCATCTGCACCGCCCGATCGACGACTCCGAGCAGGTCCGGGCCGAGCAGGAACCCGAGGACGATCCACTCGGAGCCAGACGGCAGGCCGAGGCCGCGCACGGAGCGGCCGCGACCGAGCAGGCCACTCAGGTACGACAGGCCGACGAGGCCCATGACGAGGACGAGGGTGTTCACGACACGTCGAGCTTGCGGATGCGCGAGAACGCGACGCCCCCGCGCGTGAGAGCGTCGGCGATGGCGGACGCGAGGTCTTCTTCACCAGGGACTGCGGTGCCGACCGCGAGGTAGACCGCGCGATCGCCCTCGATCTCCGTGAGCTCGACATGGGCGGCGCGCCCCTGGCGCCGGAGCGCGTCGACGAGGGCCTTGCGGATCGGGCCCTGTGGCACGCGCGCGTCCACGACGATCTCGTAGTGCGACGGCAGGGAATCACCGAGGACGCGCACCGCGGAGAAGAGCACGCGGAGGTGAGGGATGCGGACCTCCACTCCGGCGCGGTCCACGATGCGCAGGTCGGAGAGCGTCACCTCGGCGAGGCGGCCGGCGTGCGGGCCGATCTCGACGAAGACGTCGACCTGGTACAGCCCGCTGAAGATCGCGAAGGCGCCGACGGCGGTGTTGGCCAGGCTCGGTGTCATCGCGAGGACGAAAGCGAGCGTCAGGCCGACGCCGCTGATGCGCAGCGCGCCCCACTCGTGGAGGTCGCCGGTGAGCAGCGGAGCGGCCGCGAGCAGCGCGCCGAGCACGACGATCGCACGCAGTGCAACGCTCGTCGGAAGCGCGCGACGCGGTGCGAGCCAATGAAGGTGGATGCCACCCTGCGCGACGCTCTCGAAGAAGACGCGCAGGAAGCGCAGCAGCACCGCGAGCGTGAACACGCCGAGCGCGACGAGCACGAGGACGGGTAGCGCGCCGCCGATGCGACCGAGGAAGGTGGTGAGCGGAACGAGAAGGTAACCGGTGACGCGGCGCCCGATCGGCTGCGAGAAGGGCAAGAGCGACAGCGAGGTGAGTATCCACCCGAGGACGATGACGACCTGGACGAGCGGCTTGCCGACGCTGACCGCGGTGGACGAGGCGACCCGCACGGCGCCGGAGGTGAGGAGCTCGATGGTGCCGATGCGCAGCGCGGGAATCTCGCTCTTGGTCTCGACGTGCTCGGCGATCCGCGTGGCCACGCCGGAGACGCCGCGCAGGAGGAGGAACGCGAGCAAGCCGGAGAAGACGATCAGCGAGATGGAGAAGACGAGGTTGGCAATGCTGCGCCGACGGAGCTCGGTGCGCAGGCCCTGGCTGACCGATGCCGCACACGCTTCGGCGTGGATGGACACCGAGGCGTCGCCTGCAGCGGCAGCGTCGTCGCCATCGAGCTCGATGATCGGCGTCTCGCCGATGGAGAGGATCGCGGTGGACGAGGCGACACGCACCCGGATCTCGCCGGGGTGGCCGTCCTCGAGCGCCTGCTCGAGCACGTGCGAAGCACGGCGTGCGCGCGCGACGGCCTTCTCCCCTGCGCGATCGAGCCGCAGCTCGCAGAGGTGCCGCTCGCCGATCTGCACGAACGCGACAGCGGGCGCGCGCTCCGGCTCGGGGCCCAGCATGGGGGGGAGCTCGAGGGCTGCGGGCGCCTCGACGCCGCCGTCGACACTGCCGTCGACACTGCCGTCACCTGCATCACCGACGTCTTCGTCGCCGTGCGCGGAGCACGCGAGAAGGACCAGGAAGAGCGCTACGAGGCCATTTGTAAATCTCCGCACGCAGGAGAGGAGATACCACGATGCCCGACGTCAGCGGCCGGTGAAGTCACGTGGGGCGCACGGACCTCGCCCGCGCGTTATCTCGCGGCTCGCACCTTTGCGCTCACGGTGAGAGCCGTGTCGATGCGCGTCGCCTTCGACTGGCCGGCCTTGTCCGGCGCACGCGTCGTCATCGTGAGCGAAAGCGTCGCCTTCCGCAGCGCGTGGTCGGCGAGCGAGAACCACATCGTCGACGTCCCGTGCAGCGTCGCGTCGTATGCCGCGCGCTGGGCTTCGGGCACGTCGAGGTGCCCGACATCCGTGACCGCATCGAGGATCGCGCAGCCGGCCTCGTAGCTGCGGAGCGTCACCCTTGCGCCGCCGCGCGCCACGATGGGCCTTCCGTCCACCGTGACGGGGAAATCCACCAGCACCTCGTCGCTCTGCCCCGGCTCGAGCGTCCGGTGCGGCAGCGGCGCCAGCACCTTGAGCAAGAGCAGGCGCGGATCATCCGCTGCAGCGCTCGACGAGCCGTCCTCGTTCACGCCCGGCAGCATCGCCGGCTGCACCGTCTCGTGATCCTCGCCGTGCGTCATCACGAGATCTCTCAGCACGACGTTCGCCGTACCGTGACCGGTGGACATCACGTCCATGCCGCCGCGGACCACGAGGTCGAGGGGTGGCGCCTCGTCGAGGCGAGCGGAGCTGCCCATGCGCTGCACGTAGTCGTAGGACAGCGTCCGCGTCGATGAGAAGTCCCAGCGTAGCGCGATGGCCGGCTCGGTCGGTGAGGTCGCGTGCGAGCAGCCGACGAGCAGGAGGCCGAGGAGCGCCGTCCTCATGCGCGTGTCCCGTACCGGTCGGCGAGCGAGCGCCCGAGCAATGCCAGCTCCGTGCGCAGGGCCTGGGGCTCGAGCACCTCGACGTCGCTGCCGAAGGAGCGTATCCAGCCGACGATCTCGGGTGACGCGTAGCAGGTCAGCGTGAGCTCGACGCTGCCATCGCGCAGCTCGCGCAGCTGCTGCGTCGGGTGCCACACGCGTTCCGAGATGCGTCGCGCGGTGGTCGCCGAGAAGTGCAGCCGGTACTGCGCAGTGGTCTTGCCGACGAAGACGCCGAACGCGCTGTCCGCGAGCGCGTCGGCGTCGTAGCCGCGCGGCGGTGTGCCGGTCTCGCCGAGCACCTGCATCGACACGAGACGCTGCAGGTTGAGCACGATCACCGCGTCGTGCTTCGCGATGTAAGCGTGCAGGTAGATCGCGCGCTCGTACGCGAACATCTTGAGCGGCAGGAGCTTGTAGGTCTTCTCACCCTCGCCGTGCGAGATCGCGCGGTAGCGTACCTTGCAGAGCTTGCGACCGCTGATCGCGTCGATGAGCGGCCACAGCACGTCGGGCGGCGTCTGCTGGTACGCGAACTTCTCGAGCGAGTGCACCGACGACACGATCTCGCGCAGGCGCGCGTGGTCCTTCTTGCCGAGCGACTGCTCGACCTTGTCGGCGAGATCCTCGAGCGCCGTGAAGGCCGACGTCTTGCCGTGCGCCGCGCTGTCCATCGCGAGGCGCAGCGCGAGGTAATGGCTCACGTCGAGCAGCGCGGAGACCTGCGAGAGCTTGTCGGAGAAGGCGATGCGCCACCTCTTCCGGGGGCCGTCGCTCTGCTCCTCGTCGAGCGGGAGCCCCGCCTCCTGCAGCGCCTGCAGGTCGCGGCGGACCGTCCGGGCGTCCACGCCGTAGCGCTCCGCCAGCTCGTACAGATCGGCGCCCCCCTGGCGGTCGAGGTCGCGGAGGATCATGAGGATCCGCACGAGCTGCTGGTTGCGCTGGTCGGCCATGCAGCGACGAGGGTCGGTGGCCCGGCGCAGCACAGCAAGTTTCCGGACGGTGGGGAAAACTTGCACGTCGCGCGCGACCTGAACTAGTGTTCAGTCATGACAAAGCTTGCCGATCTCGAGGCCAGGAAAGCCCGCCTGCTCTCACTCTTCGAGGGACCGCTCGCCGGCGTGCGCTTCCCCGATGTCGACGCCGACATCCTGTCCGCCCACGCGAAGTCCGCACGGCAGGCCGAGGTGCGCGTCGACGCGCTGCGCGCCCAGCTCGACGAGGCGCGCTCCGCCCTCGAGGAGGAGGAGCGCAAGCTCGAGCTCCGGCTCGACCGCGCGCTCGCGTACCTGCGCATCTACGCCGACGGCAACCCCGCGCTGCTCGAGCAGCTCGAGCCCGAC
>JAYTLP010000132.1:0-5207 GCA_043729375.1 Myxococcales bacterium | reverse complement strand
CGGCATCGCGCTGCAGTACCAGGGCACCGTCGAGTCGATCCCCGACATCAAGGGCGCCGAGGGCCTCGAGTTCCAGATCACCTCGCTCATCAAGATGCTGTCGGTGAAGAAGAAGCAGATCGCGTTCGCGCAGTCCGAGGGCGAGCTCCCGCTACAGCAGGCGCAGGGCGGGCACGGCGCGTCGATGTCCATCGTCGGCCAGTTCTTCGCGGACTATCAGGTGTCGCAGGTCGCGCTCGACAAGCCCATCGCCGACGATGTCGATGCGCTCGTCGTCGCCGGTCCGCGCACCGCGATGAGCGAGCGCGGCAAGTGGGTCATCGATCAGTTCCTCATGAAGGGCAAGTCGGTCGCGTTCCTCGTCGACGGCATGATCGTCGAGGCCGCCAACGGCATGCAGATGCAGATGCCCGGATCCAACCCGCCCCAGCTCGGCCGCAAGAACGATCACGGCCTGGACGACCTGCTCGAGCACTACGGTTACAAGATCCACGACGATGTCGTGATGGAGCCGCAGCTCAACGCGCCGGGACCGCTCCTCGTCCGCGGCAAGCTCGTCGCAGCGAACTACCCCACCTTCGTCGTGTCGACCCATGTGGACACCGCGCACCCCGTCACCGACCGCATCAAGGGCGTCATCTTTCCGTTCTCGTCGTCCGCGGAGCAGGTCGCAGGCAAGCAACCCGGAATGAAGGTGACGACGCTCGCGCAGAGCTCGAGCAATGCTTGGCGGCAGGCTGGCCTGTTCGTGCTCGACCCGGAGGCTCCCATCAAACCGACGCCCGACAAGGGGCCGTTCACGTACGCGTTCGCGGCCGAGGGCAAGCTCACCTCGTTCTTCGCCGGCAAGCCGCACCCGGGCGAAAAGGGCGAGGTCATCGCGCCGCCCGCGCCGAATGCGTCGCTGGCGCCCGGCGCGGCGACGTCGGTGGACGCCACGCAGGGCACGTCGCGGCTCGTCGTCGTCGCGAGCTCTGGCTTCGTGTCCGACCAGTACCTGCAGATGATCAACTTCGCGCCGAGCTACCGCGTCGATGTGGCGTTCGCCCTCGGCATCCTCGACTGGCTCGTGCAGGACGACACCATCGCGCAGCTCCGGCACAAGGTCATCCAATCGCGGCCCATCAACATCGAGAACCCGACGACGGCGCTGCTCGTGAAGTACGGCGACGTCATCGGACTGCCCCTGCTGTTCATCCTGTTCGGCATCCTGCGCTGGCGCGTGCGCAGCTCGCGTCGCCGGTCCGCAAAGGTCTGAGGTAGTCATGGAGAAACGCACGCTCTACGCGACGCTCGTCGTCGTCCTGCTCGGCATCGCCTCCTTCGCAGTCCTGCGCAGCCCCGACAAGGGTCAGCGCACGGGCCCGCGAGCGAGACCCATCCCCGTCATCAAGCCGGATGACATCACGCGGCTGGAGATCACGTCGACGAAGGACGAGAAGACGACCCTCGAGCGCAACGGGGACGGCTGGCACATCACCGCACCGCTCAAGACGAGCGCCGACGCGCAGGCGATGAAGACGCTGACCGAGGCGCTCGCCAAGCTCACGTTCGGCGACGTCGTCACCGAGACCCCGACCAAGTACCCGGAGCTCGGCGTGGGCGACAAGGGCTCCGTGCACCTCGACGTCACGACGCCGTCGAGCCACGTCGAGCTCATCCTCGGATCCCCGGTCGGGGGCTATACGATGATACGCATCGCCGGCAAGAGCGACGTCTGGCAGGCCAGCAACCTCTTCCCGTACCAGGTGAACAAGGGGCCGAAGGAGTGGCGCGACCACGCGGTCCTCGACGTGTCTCCCGGCCTCGTCGACAGGCTGACCGTGGAGAGCGCGGACGGCAAGGTAACGCTCGACAAGATGACGGTCGACAAGAAGGTGGAGTGGAAGGTGCTCGACTCCACGGGCATCGCACCGAGAGCCGGCGACGCGCTCGATCAATCACAGCCCGCCACCGTAGCCAACGCGCTTGCGTCTCTGCGCGCCAACGACTTTGCGGACGACAAGGACGCAAAGAGCGCGGGGCTGGAGACGCCCTCGGTCACCGTCACGCTCTCCGAGGGCAAGAAGGATCACGTGCTGCAGATCGGCGCGCTCGACGGCGACGACTATTTCGTGCGAACCCCCGATGCGCCCACGATCTATCGCGTGAAGAAGTACTTGCTCGACCATGTCGTGTATCGACCGGTCGACTACCGCGACAAGACGCTCGTGCCGTGGAAGTCGACCGAGGTCACGAAGGTCCACGTCGTGAATGGCAAGGACACGACGTTGCTCGTCAAGGTGGGCGACACGTGGACGCTGTCGCCCGCGACGCCGCTCGATCAGGCGAAGGCGACCACGCTGGTCACGGGCACGGAGCTCGCCGGCTCGAGCTTCGTCACGGACCGGGCGGCGAAGACCGGCCTCGACAAGCCCCGGTCCACCATCACCGTCGAGTCCGCGACCGGAAAGGCGACCGTGAAGGTGGGCGCGCTGACCGCCGACTCGGGCGATTACTACGTGCAGAAGGACGGTGGCAAGGACGTGGTGCTCGTCAAGCGCTTCGCCATCGACCGCCTGCTCAAGAAGCCGGCCGACCTGGCCCCGACGGCGGCGCCCACGAAGAAATAACTCCGGTGCCGGGGGACGTCTCCCAGCGAACTCGCTACTTCGCCCTGAAGACGATGAGCCCGCGCGTCGGGTCGTACGGCGAGACGGCCACGGTCACAGAGTCACCGAGGACGACGCGGATGCGGTTGCGGCGCATGTTGCCGGCCAGCTGCGCAAGCACGTTGTGTCCGCCCTCGACCACGACGCGGAAGTTACCGCCCACCATGACTTCTTTCACCACGCCCTCCATTTGAACCAGATCGCTTCGCGCCACGTAGCTGCTCCCTTATATGACCGCCCGGGGTTCGCCCCGGGGTCCAAGACCGACAACGGTGGGGAACGTAGGCGGCGGAGCGCCAGATATCAACTCCTCATCCTCCTACCGCCGCGGTCGGCGATGCGCGGGCTTATTGAGGTGAGTCGAAGGACGAGTAGCCCTCCCCTCCCGGAACGCCCCCAGCTGCTCGACCAGCGGCTCCGGGACCGCCGGCTTCAGCGGGACGCGCGGCGGTCCCGCGGCGGTCCCGCCGAGCAGCGCAACCAGCGTGCGCTCGCCATCGGCCTCGGCGAGCACCCGATAGGCGGCCTCGGCGAGCACCCGATAGGCGACTTCGAAAGTGCTGGTGGTCTGCGCGTCGGACGTCCGGTGCACCTCGAAGGTGTGCGCCGACGACCGCGCTCGAGGAAAAGTCCGGCCTCACATTGCCCACCCCGGCGCTGCGACTCGCTGACTTCGAGTCGATCGAGACCGTCATAGTCGAATTGTGACGGACGTCGCGTCTTGAGCGCCGGCGGGGCACCGCGAAGGCTTCTCGCTGCTCCGCGTCCTCGCGCGGCTCATCCACCGGAGCATTGGTTTCCCGCTCCCGTTCTCGATGCGCTTCAACATGCGCCTGGGGTGCACTGCAGCTCTGGCCTGCAGCACTCGCGGCGGCCCTCGCGTGGATCGCGCAATCGCTCGTGTTCGTTTACGACATCGACGGCCTCGTCGACTGCTGCGACGCCCTGCCCATGCGTCGCAAGCGGGAGGACATCCTGCGCATCTAGCAGGACCGGGCGATGGGCGCGTTCGGTGGGACCGGACTCGTGCTGCTCGTCGCCGGTCAGTTTGCCGCCATCGTCACCGTGCCGACTGCACGGCTCCTGCCTGCGCTGTTCGGCACCGCGGTGAACTCGCGCCGGGCGCAGGTCGTCGTCCTGTTCAAGGCAGCGCCCGCGTACGAGAAGAGCACCGCGAAGCCGTTCATCGACGAGCTCGGCTGTCCCCACTTCCTCGCCGCAACGGCCGCGACCTGCGCCGTGTCCTGCTTCACGCTCCGACGTGCCTCGGGGCCGCGACCGTGGCACGCAGCGTCGTGATCGCGCTCGCCGCCGACTCGGTGTGGTCCGTCTCGGCGGGGTCGTGGGCGACGTGATCGGCGCGGTCAGCGTCGTGTCCGCGCTGACGACCTTGCTCGTCGCCGCGACGCGATGACCGCGCCCATTCACGAACACCAGGCTCGCCTGGTCGCGCGAGCTACGCCGGACGGCGCGTTCGAGCGGCCTCTCACGGCAGTCGAGCGAGACCTGCACGGCGTGGCGATGCAGCCCACGCTCGCGGGCGCGAAGGGCGTGGCACTGCTGCGCCTCGGCATCGCGCTCGACGGTCCGGAGGACGTGGACCTGCTGGTGCGGACGCTCGACGAGCTACCCTCGCGCCACGACGTGATGCGCACCAGCCATCCGGAGCGTGGTGGTGAGCCCTACGCGCTCGTCCACGCCACGGTCCCGAGCCTCCTGGCGGTACTCGATGCGGCCGCCGACACCGCAGCCGACGCCGCGTACGAGCGCGAGTCCGCCAACCCTTCGATCTCGAGCGCGGCCCGTTGTACCGCTTCCTCGTGTTCCGACTATCTGCGCAGCGCCAGCGCCGGTATCACATCGGCCATCACATCGCGTGCGACTGCCGCGCATCGACCACGACGCCGACCTGTTGTTCGACGAGGTGGTGCAGGCATGGCAGGTGCGCTTCGAGCGGGTGCTGGCCGCAGGGCTGGCTCGACCCGACGCGCCCGTCGATACGCGCGGCCAGATAAATGGCTCAGATCCGTCTTCCAGTCCGGGGCGCACCCGCGTTCAGGCGGACTCGACCCACGTCAGAGCAATCTCGGCGGCGCGCTGCTCTGCTTCCTTCTTCGAGCGACCCTCGCCACGCGCGCGCTCCACTTCGTCGAGCAAGGCGGCGACCTCGAACCGTTTGTCGTGCTCGGGGCCCGTGGTGCCGAGCAGCTGGTAGCGCACCGCGAGCTTGCGCCGCGCCGCCGACTCCTGGAGCCGTGTCTTCCAGTCCTCGTTCGCGGCGCTGCCCGCCGACTCGAGGCGCGCAGCAAACAGTGTTGCCGCCACCTCGAGCGCCTTCGGGAAGCCCGCGTCGAGGTAGATGGCACCGAGGATGGCCTCGAGCGCGTCCGCGAGAACCGACGGCTTGCCGCGCCCCCCCGACTGCTCTTCGCCTCGGCCCAGGAACAGCCACTGGCCGAGATCGAGCCCTCTTGCCACCTGGGCGAGCGTGGGTTCGGACACGACGGTCGCGCGTCGGCGCGAGAGATCGCCTTCGCTGCGGTCGGGCGCCTGCTC
>JAYTLP010000131.1:0-9158 GCA_043729375.1 Myxococcales bacterium | reverse complement strand
CCACGAGCCCGTCCGCTTCGTCCTCGACAACGGACTGCGCGTCGTCATCGAGGAGAACCACGCCGCGAAGGTCGTGGCGCTGGAGGCCTGGGTCGACGTCGGCTCGGCGACCGAGCCACTCGAGCTGGCCGGCATCGCCCATGTATTCGAGCACATGCTCTTCAAGGGCACGGAGCGGCGCGCGGTCGGTGAAATAGCGCGCGATGTGGAGGGCGCGGGAGGCGATATCAACGCATGGACGAGCTTCGACGAGACCGTCTATCACCTGGTGCTGCCGAGCCGTCACCTCGAGCTCGGCCTCGACATCCTCGCCGACACCTTGCAGCACTCGCAGTTCGATCCCGTGGAGCTCGAGCGCGAGCTGAAGGTCGTGCTCGAGGAGCTGAAGCAGGGCGAGGACAACCCTGGTCGCGTCGCGAGCCAGGCGCTCTTCTCGACGGCGTATCAGCGTCATCCGTACCGCAAGCCCGTCATCGGCACGAAGAAGACGGTGAAGTCGCTCACGCGCGAGCGACTCCTCGACTTCTTCCACGAGAACTACGTGGCGAAGAACATCACGCTCGTGCTGTGCGGCGACCTCGACGCGCAGCGAGGCCGGGTGCTGGTCGAGAAGCTCTTCGGCAAGATGCCCGGCGGCGAACGTCGTCGGACCGAGCTCCTCGTCGAGCCGCCGCAGAAGGCACCGCGCGCGAAGGTGGTCACAGCCGACGTCCGCGAGGCGCAGATCCAGCTTGCTTTCCACGTTCCCGAGGTGAAGCACGCGGACGCGCCGGCGCTCGAGGTGCTCGCGCTCGTGCTCGGGCACGGCGAGTCATCGCGGCTCGACACGATCCTTCGCCGCGAGCACGAGGTCGTGAACGAGGCCTACGCGTACGCCTACGCACCGCGCGACCCGGGCCTCTTCGTGCTCGGCGCCACGTGCAAGCCGGGGGAGATGCAACCGGCGCTAGACGGCCTGCTCGACCAGGCGCTGCGCCTGGCGCGCGAGCCTGTCACCGATGAGGAGCTGGCGCGTGCCCGCGCGGCGCTCGAGGCCGACGGCGTCTTCCAGAAGGAGACGATGCAGGGTCGCGCGCGCAAGCTCGGATACTTCGAGAGCATGGGCGGCCCCGCTCTCGAGGCCGTGTACTTGCGGGCCGTCGCGGCGCTGCGGCCGGGCGACCTGCAACGGGTGGCTGCGAAATACTTCACCTCCGAGAACCTCTCCGTCGTCGCGCTGGCGCCGCCGAACGGTGCACCCACGACGGAGAAGCTGCTCGCGCGGCTCCTGCCCGCAGAGAAGCGGGCGGGCAAGCCACAGGTCGTCGCCGACCGCTCGGGCCTCGTGGACGTGACGCTGCCATCGGGCGTCCGGCTCCTCGTGTCTCCGGATGCGGGCTCCGGCGTGGTCGCGATGCGCGCCGTGTTCCTCGGCGGACAGCGCTACGAGGATGCGCGGCGCAGCGGCATCAGCAACCTCGTAGCGGGCCTTCTGACCCGCGGCACCAAGACGCGAACGGGCGACGAGATCGCGCGCGAGGTCGAAGGCATGGCCGGCTCGCTCGGCGGCTTCTCCGGTCGCAACACGATGGGCATCGCTGGCGAGTTCCTGGCGGCGAACGCGGAGCGAGGCCTCGCCTTGCTCGCGGACTGCCTCACCGCGCCGAGCTTCCGGGAGGACGAGCTCGAGCTCGAGCGTCGTCGCGTTCTCGAGCAGATCCGCACCGAGACCGATCAGCCGGGGAGCGTCGCATTCCGCCTGTTCCACGAGGCCATGTTCCCGCGCCACCCGTATCGCATGCCGCTCGCCGGCGACGCGTCTTCCGTTGCGTCGTTCACGAAGCGATCGCTCCTCGACTGGCACCAGCGTTGGCTCCAGCCGTCCCAGATGGTGCTGACCGTCGCGGGCGACGTGGATCCCGAGAAGATCGTCGCCGCTGCGTCTGCTGCGTTCACGTCGGGCAAGCCGCGGCTCGTCGAGCCGCCGAAGCCCGTCGTCGAGAATCCGTTCGATGACGGCCCGCGCGAGGTGTTCCACGACCTCGACAAGCGCCAGGCACACGTGGTCTACGGATTCCCCGGCACCAGGCTCGACGCGCCCGATCGCCACGTCCTCGAGCTGATCTCGACGGTGCTCGGCGGACAGAGCGGGCGGCTGTTCCTCGAGCTCCGCGACAAGAAAGGCCTCGCCTATCGTGTGAGCGCCTCGTCGGTGGACGGCGTCGATCCCGGCTACTTCGCCGTGTACATCGCCACCAGCCCCGAGAACGTCGCCGTCGCCATCGCTGGGATCGAGGACGAGCTCGACAAGCTGCGCAAGACGCTCGTGTCGAAGGACGAGCTCGATCGTGCCAAGCGCTACCTCATCGGCTCGCACGACATCTCGCTCCAGCGTCGCTCGTCGCTGGCGGCGACGCTCGCCTTCGAGACAATCTACGGCCAGGGTCCCGACGCGCACGCGCACTACGCCGAGGCGCTGGGCGCGGTGACGCCGGCCGACGTGCAGCGCGCGGCGGTGCACTACTTCGACCGCCGTCGCGCAGTCATCGCCACCGTCCGGCCGGAGGAGAAGACGCCCGCCGCCGGCAGAGCATCCAGGGTGGCGGACCGCGGCAAGCGGAAGCGCTGACGCTACACTGCACGGGCCTCATGACCGACCCTTTCCTACACAGCGACATCGACCCCCTGGTGGGGCAGCTCATCGAGGGCCGCTACCGCGTGCTCGCCCAGATCGGTCGCGGCGGCATGGGTGTCGTGTACCGCGTCGAGCACGTGACGCTGAAGAAGGAGCTGGCGCTCAAGCTCCTCCTGCCCGAGCTGGGGCGCTCGGAGGAGCTGGCGCGGCGCTTCGAGCGCGAGGCCGAGGCGGCAGCGCGGCTGTCGCACGGAAACATCATCCAGGTTACCGACTTCGGCCGCACAGCCGACGGGCAGCTCTTCCTCGTGATGGAGCTGCTCGAAGGCCCTTCGCTCGCGGAGGTGCTGGCGGGGGGCACCGCGCTCCCGGTCGGCCGAGCGCTGCACATCGAGCGCCAGATTCTCCGCGCGCTCGAGCACGCGCACCAGGCCGGCGTCGTGCACCGCGATCTGAAGCCCGACAACATCGTGCTCGTCGAGCGCGATGGCGAATCCGACGTCGTGAAGCTGCTCGACTTCGGTATCGCCAAGCTCTCCGGCCCCGACGAGACGCCTGGCGCCGAGGTGCTGACGCAGGCCGGCATGATCTACGGCACGCCAGCGTACCTCTCGCCGGAGCAGGCGCTCGGCGAGCCGATCGACAAGCGCGCCGACCTTTATGCGGCCGGCATCATCCTCTACGAGATGCTCGCGGGTCGGCGTCCGTTCGTCGCAACCTCGGCGCTCGAGCTGGTGTCGATGCACATCACGCAGAAGGCACGGCCCGTCACGCAGGCGGCACCGCTGGTCACGCAGATGCTGTCGGACGCCGTCGACCGCGCCCTCGAGAAGCGTCGCGACGACCGCTGGCAAGATGCCCTGTCGTTCCTTGCCGCGCTCGATCCCGAGGGCGGCGGACGTCAGGCACGCACGGTGACCGTCGGGGGCCGCGCGCGTCGGGCCTCGCGCGAGCTTGTGGTTGGAATCGAACGGCAACTCGCCGCGCGGGGCGTACGGAACACCGGCTTCGTGGCGAGGGGGATTCTCGTCGTCGGCGCGCTGTTCGTTCTTGCAGGCACCATCCTCTGGCTGCGCGGTCCCGCGGTGACGTCGTCGGTCCCCGGTGGTGCCGCCACGAATGACAGCGCACCCGACTTCACGCGAGCGGAGCGCGCGATCCGCGGCGGAAAGACCTGTCGCGAGCGCAAGGTGGCGGCCGAGGAGCTCATCGCCACGCAGGACCGCCGCCACCTCGGGCTGCTCGAGGCCGCGCGCGATCGCCGCGGCGGTTTCCTGGGCCTCGAAAAGATCAACGGCTGCATGCAACGCGAGCTCGAGGCTGCCATTCGCAAGCTGCGAGGAGCGCCGTAGCATGGCCAAGGCAAGAGCGAGGCGCGGGTGGTTCCACCGCATCGATCCACTCACTTCCGTGTTGCTCGTGTTTCCGCTGTTCCTCGCGTACGAGGTCGGGATTCTCGCGGTCCCCGCGGCGTACAACGGCGCGGATCTCATCACAGCGGCAATCATTCGCATGTTGCACGGCAACGTCGGCACCTACGTGGCGCTCAATGCCGGGCTGCTCGCCTGCTTCATCGGCCTCACCCTCTATCTGCGGCGCGACAACCACTTCAACCCGCGGATGTTCTGGCCCGTGCTGTTCGAGTCCACGTTCTATGCGCTCTCGATGGGCGCGCTCATCTGCTTCGTCATGGTGGATCTGCTGCACGTCGACCCGAGCTTGTCGCTGGCCCCTCGCGGCACCGCCGGAGGCACGCCCGGCATCGTGACGAGCATCGTCATCTCGCTCGGGGCCGGCGTTCACGAGGAGCTGTTCTTCCGCGTCCTACTGCTCGGCGGCACCGCGCTCGCGCTCGAGAAGGCGCTCGGCGCCCGTCGCTGGGTCGCGCTCACGTTCGCGTTCGTCGTGTCGTCCGTGCTGTTCTCGGCCGCACACCACATCATCGGCGGCGAGCCGTTCCGCGTCGGCGTCTTCACCTACCGCGTCCTGTGCGGCCTCGTCTTCGCGAGCCTCTACGAGTTCCGCGGGCTCGCCGTCGCCGTCTACACGCACGCCATCTACGACGTCTTCGTCTTCGTCTTCAAGGGCGGCTGATTCTCATTCAATACTGGTAATAGAGCCCCAGCGAGCCGATGTGCTGCGCCGAGGCGTAGTTGGCGTCGTCGACGGTGTCGTCGCGGCACTGGCGCTTGGTGAGGGTCGTCGAGGCGCAGGCTCCGGTGAAGTGGGAGAACGCGAACGAAAAGTCGTAGCCGAGCTCGAGGTGGAGCTGACCCCTGCGCGGCGAATCGACGAGGCCGAAGAAGACGGCCCCGCCCGCGTACCCACCGACCGTCGTGTTGTGCGGCGTCGTGATGATGTTGGCCTGTTGTATCCGCGTCGCAGGTGCGATGGCACCGAGCTTCAGGCGGAAGCCGAGCGGTCGGCCTGCAACGATGACCGGCTGCGGCATGGCGAACTGGACGCCGATGGCCATGCCGAGCACGACGTTCTGGGAGATGGCGAGCGGTGGGTTCGACGCGGACTGCGCGTCGATCCAGGCGTCGACACCGATTCGAAGGCGTAGGTCGATGCCGCCTGCCACGTCGAAGAGTCCGCCGACCGCGACGCCGCCGCCGATGTTCTGGTCGAGCACCTGCAGCTTGGTCACGCTCTGGTCGGCAGCCGTGTACACGACGGAGCCGAGAGCGACCACCATGTACTTCAAGTCGACGTGCAGCCGCAGCTTCGGCACGAGCGCGCGGCTGTAGCCGAGCTGCGCGCCGATCGCGAGCCCGGTCGTGTTCTGCTTGTAGTTGGCGACGAAGTTGGGGGTCATGCCGTTGGTGCGGATCACCTCGCCGACGCGAGCGAACCCGACCTTCAGCGTCACGTCGATATAGCTCGGCCCGTGGTTCGTCTTGCTGCGCTCCTCTGCGCGGCGTGAGCGCCGGCGTTCGTCGCGGTCGCGTTCGTCGCGGTCGTCGTCCCGATCGCGCCCTCTGTCGCGGTCGTGGTCCCGGTCGCGCTCGGCACGCTCGCGGCGGTCGCGGTCGTCGCGATCACGGCGGTCGCGATCACGGCGGTCGCGATCCTCGCGTTCACGCCGGTCACGGTCCGCGCGCTCGGCGCGGTCGCGCTCATCGCGCTCGCGGCGGTCGCGCTCGTCGTTCTGGCGCAGGTCGGCGGGAGACTTGGCTTCGGTGCGGCGCGACGGCGTGGGCGCGGGGTCGTCTCGGCTCGCGTCGCGATCTTCGCGCGGCGGAGGCTCGCTGCCCATGTCCGCGCCCATGCGAACTGCGCGTGCGTCGACCCAGGCTAGCTCGCCCGCGCCGATGTCGATCTGGATCCACCTCTTGTCGGCGCTCTTGCGGACGAACAGCACGACCTCGCCGCGGCGAACGAGGCCAAGCACGGTGCCGGCTGCGACGGGACGGCCGTACAGTTCCGCCTTCGTCGCGACTACGGTCATCTTCGTGTCTTCGTCGTGATATTTCGACTTCGACACCCACGCCTCACCGCGCACGTTGCGACGCTTGGCGAGCGTGTCGCCATCGGCGGGCTCCGCGGCGGCGCCGCCTGCAGCCGTGCGCACGGACGCCACGGGGACCCAGCCCTCGTGGCCCGTCCTGGTCTTCACGTGCACCCAGTTTCCGTCGGGGCTGAAGTCGAGGATGGTGAGCTTGGCGCCGGCCGAGAGGTGGTCGACGCCCTTGGCGCTCGAGGCAGCGTGGTTGCGCACCGTCGTGGCGATGCGTGCCTCGCCGGACTCCGCGGCAGCAGCGAGGGTGGAGAAGAGCGAGAGAGAAGAGAAGGCGAGAGCGAGAAGGCCGGTCCGGAGCGAAGGCAGGTTCACGGGAGCTCTCCGTCGCCGATCCACTTGAGCCAGCGCTGGTAGATGGGGTCGGTCATCGAGAAGACGGTCCCGCCGCCGTGCGGCTTCTGCCCGTCGGGGTACTGCAGCACGTCGGAGTTTGCCGGCGCCGCCTGGTTCGCAGCGCCCGTGAAGGCCGTGTAGTTCGCCATGACGTCGGCGGCCGCGGTGGCGCCCATGATGAACGCGGGAGGATTGGTCGACCCGGTGCCGTGGCACCCCGACGACGTGGCGCAGGACTTGTCGATGTCCTTCTGGATGTCCGGAAAAAAGTGTACGGGCCCGAGGTCCTCGCCGCCGCCCCGGGCATCCGTACCGGCGTCGCTCGTGACCGCCATGTCGGGCTTCGGGATGATCTCCTCGAGCGTACCCTGGCAGCCGACGTACAGCCCGACCGCCGAGAAGATGCCAGTACTCACGAGGAGGGATGCTCGCCAGAAGGTCGCCACGGTCTAGCCTACCACGCGTTCCGTCAGTGGCTGCGTGGCACCTTTTCGAGGTCGACCTGGTCGAGGGCCGCCCGGATGAGCTGCGACTTGTTGGCCTTGGTATGACCGCGGCTCTTGAGGGTATCGACCATGCGCTCGAGGTGCTCGATGTCGTCGGTGTAAAGCGAGATGCAGACGATCTTGTAGTGCGTCGGCCGGGGCTTTTTCGCCGCGGAGGAGGGCAGCAGCGGATCGTCACCCATGGGCCCCATGGGCACCACGGCCGCGTGCGACGGCAAATCCGGGCGATAGAAGCGCTCGAGGATCTGCTCGTCTCCGAGCGGATCGTGGTGCAGCGCTGCCGTGGGGCGGGAGGCGCGCCTGTTCATCGGGCTGCCTGCGCAACCGGGGCCACGCGCGCGTCGCGCGTCTCGGGGACGACCGCGGGCGTGGCATTGGCGACGAAGCGCTCGACGAGCTTGCGGTAGTCGTCGGCGCCGGGCGAGTCGGGCGCGTACTCGAAGATGGTCTGGCGGCGGCTCGGTGCCTCGGCCAGGCGCGTCGAGCGGCGGATGGGCGCGTAGAGTCGCTCCTTGAAGTGGCCCGACAGCGTCTGGACGGCGTCGCGTGAGAGGCGCGTACGCGAGTCGAAGAACGTGGGCACCACGCCCGCGATCTTGACCGAGTGGCCGAGGTGCTTGTCGATGTCCTTGAGCGTGCGCAGCACCTGCTTGACCCCCACGAGCGCGAGGTAGTCGCACGAGACGGGGATCATGACCTCGTCGGCAAACGTCAGCGCGTTCTGGTTGAGCAGGTTCAGCGACGGGCCGCAGTCGAGTACGATGTACTGGTAGCGCTTGAGCGCCGAGAGCTTCTCCGACAGCACGCGATCGCGACCCGCGTCGAGACGCGCGAGGTGCACCTCGGCGAGCGCCAGCGTCGCATCCGCGGTGATGACATCGAGCTTTCCGCGCACGGGCACGATGACATCCTCGGCCTTCACGTCCGGCTCGACGAGGAGGTGGTAGAGCGAGCGCTCACCGCGGATGCCAAGGGAGGTGCCCACGTTGCCCTGCGCGTCCATGTCGACGAGCAGCACCTCGTAGCCGCGATCGGCTATGCCGGCGGCGAGGTTCACGGCCGTCGTGGTCTTCCCGGTGCCGCCCTTCTGGTTGAGGATGGCGAGCCGGCGCGCACGACGCTGAGAGCCGTACTCCGACTGCGTGAGCCCCCCACGGCGACATTCGAGGCTACAGAAGTAGCGACGTCCCTTCAGCGATTGCACCACCTGGTACGCGAACTGCGGCATGAACTTGCGGGCACACGTGGCGCAACCTTCGGTCATCTCGACTCCTTCACGGTGAGCCCACGAGAGCTCGAGACCGATGATTTTCCGGTCTCATGAGAGACGCCACTTTTCTGCAAAGGTTTTTCCGCACCGCGGTAGAAACCCGCCCATGCGACCGCTGGACGACCTCCTGGTTCTCGACCTCTCGCGCATCCTGTCCGGGCCGTTCTGCACGATGTACCTCGGCGATCTCGGCGCGCGCGTCATCAAGGTGGAGCACCCCGACGGAGGCGACGACACGCGCGGTTTCGGGCCGCCGTTCGTCGGTGGCGAGTCGACGTACTTCATGTCGGCCAACCGCAACAAGGAGTCCGTCGCCATCGACATGAAGACCGACGACGGAAAGGCGCTCGTCCGCAGGCTCGCCAGGAAGGCCGATGTCCTCGTCGAGAACTTTCGCCCCGGCGCGCTGGCCCGGCTCGGGCTCGACCACGCCACGCTCAGCAAGGAGAACGACAGGCTCGTCTACGCCAGCATCTCGGGCTTCGGCCACGCCGGCGACCCGGCGTGGAGCAAGAAGCCCGGCTACGACGTCGTCATCCAGGGCATGGGTGGTCTCCAGTCCATCACGGGCGCACCCGATGGCCCGCCGTTCAAGAGCGGCACGTCGATCGCCGACATGGTGTCTGGCATGTACGCCATCGTCGGTATCCTCACCGCGCTACACGCGCGGTCTCGCACGGGCCGCGGTCAGCACGTCGATGTGTCCATGCTCGATGGCCAGATCTCGCTGCTCAGCTACCACGCGGGCGCGCACCTCAACGCCGGAACACACCCGTCACGTAAGGGCAACGCTCACCCGTCGATCGCACCGTACGAGACGTTCCGGACGAGCGATGGCTGGCTCAACCTCGCCGTCGGCAACGACAGCCTGTGGCGCGCGTTCGCCGGAGCGGTGGGCCTGACCGTCCGCGA
>JAYTLP010000130.1:0-2504 GCA_043729375.1 Myxococcales bacterium | reverse complement strand
AACTTTCGCGAGACGCCGGTGAGCGCCTTCCACTCCTGTGCCGTGATGGTGCCGTGCGCCTCGAGGTACGCGACCAGGCGTGCAGCGAGTACATCCAGAGTCGCCTGCGCGAAGCACAGCTCCTTCGTCCGCACCGCGCGACCCTGGCGCACGAGTGCCGTGATCGCCTTGTCCACGGCCTGCGCGCTCACACCGAGATGGGCAGGGAGCTCGACGATCCGAGGCGGCTCCAGCCCCGTCTCGACGAGGCATGTCTCGAGGCGGGCGCCGGTGTCGTCATCGAGGACGCCTGGCGCGAACAGCAGGTCTCGATCGCGCCGGATCACGCACCGTTCCGCGAGCCGGTCGATGACCAGTGCAAGCAAGCGAGGGTCTTTCGTGACGTGCGCGCGGAGCGATTCGCGCGGGATCTCCGTGGCGGCGAGCACCGCCGCGCCGGCGCGCGCCTCGAGTGACTCCAGCGCCGCGGCAGCGAGGTAGCGGTCGGTGTCGTACCGCACGACCGTCTGGCGGGTGGACAGCGCTTGCAACGCGGACGCCAGCGCTTCGTCCGTCCACGGCAGGCGTCGCAGCAGCGAGGCGCGATCGATGCCGCGTTCGCCTGCACGCTCGATCTCGAGCCGGGTCCGCTCGGCGCGATCGCCGCGCGCGTGCGCCGCGACGGTCTCGGAGAGCAGCGCGGGGGTCGTGCGGTGTCCGCGACGGCTGCGCGGCCCCAGCACGCGCACGACGACGCCGCCACCCAGCGTCGTGCCGTGCCCCTTTTGCAGCTCGAAGCCGCGCAGCACGAAGCGGTCGCCGGGGAGCAGCACGAGCGGCTCGTGCATCTCGATCTCCACGAATGCCGTACTTCCGGGTTCGAGGCTGTCGCCCTCCAGCAAGCGCACGACGGCCTCGACCTGCGCCGTCCCCGCATGGAGCAGCACCCGGTTGCGGCGGCGAAGCGCTTGCCGAGTGGACGGCAGGAGCCGCAGCGCCGCGTCGAGCACTCTGCCCGATTCGAGCGCGCCCGCGTGCCCGAGCATCATGCCGCGCTCGAGAGACTCTCTCGGCAACGCGACGTTGAGCGCGATGCGCGCGCCCGCGTCCTGGGTCTCCACGCGTTCGCCGTGCACCTGGATGCCGCGCACCTTGCCGCGCTCACCGCCGGGCACACTCACCTCGTCACCCACGGTGACCCGGCCCGACCACAGTGTCCCGGTCACGACGCTGCCGAAGCCCTTCATCGAGAACACGCGGTCGAGCGGGAGCCGCAGGAGGCCGCCGGCCTCGCGCGGTGGCAGTGGCCAGGCGCCTGTCCGCAACGGGAGAGAGAGCACTCGCGCCAGCTCGGCGCGGAGCATGTCCAGGCCTTCGCCCGTGCGCACGGAGCACGGTACGAGCGGCGCGTCGTCGAGAAACGTGCCCGCGAGCGCCCCGCGCACATCGTTCTCTGCGAGGCTTCGCAACTCCGGGTCGACCGCGTCCACCTTGGTCAGAGCGACGACGCCTCGTCCGACCCCGAGCAGCGCGCAGATGTCGAGGTGCTCGCGGGTCTGGGGCATCACGCCTTCGTCTGCAGCGACGACGAGCACAACGAGATCGATGCCGACGGCACCTGCCACCATCGCGCGAACGAAGCGCTCATGACCCGGCACGTCGACCACGCCGACCACTCGTCCGTCCGGCAGCGAGAGATGCGCGAAACCGAGCTCGATCGTGATCCCGCGAGCTTTCTCCTCGGGGAGCCTGTCGGTGTCGATACCCGTGAGTGCGCGGACGAGCGACGTCTTGCCGTGGTCGATGTGACCCGCGGTCCCGATGACGCTTGCGGACACGCTACTTGGGGGGCAGGAGCTGCAGCTCTGCGTCGCCGCGCAGCAGCTCCGACTCGAGCATGGAGCGCCCATCGAGCTGCGAGACCCCGTCGAAGAGCAACTGTTCGCGCGGGCTGAGGTGCGCCTCGCGCGCGATGCGGTGGAGGCCGCGGCCCGTGATCGACACCAGCGCAAGCGCTCCCCCGCCATCGCCGCTGCGATTGCCGTCGTGCGCGAGAGACGCCTGAAGGAGCTCGCGGGTGCCGATGCCGACGACGGTGCCGCGCCGCTCGTCGCCGCTCGGATCGAGCGCGAGGGAGAGCCCGTCGTACGGCGTGGTGAACGACGACACGGTACGCGCGCCGATCCGTAGCGGCGCGCTCGCGGCCCAGCCTCGCTGCAAGAGGACGCGCTCGAGCTCGCCACGCATCGTCGGATCGAGCTCGGCCAGCCCGACGATCTGCGAGCTCGGGATTGCCGCGTCGTCCGTGGTCGCCGCCGGCACCGTGACGAGCATCGCGCGCAGCCCCCCGGCGAGCCGGGCCCACTCCGGCAGCTCGGCGCTGGCCCACAGGCTCGGCCAGCCCCACAGCACGGCAGCGGCGGTCGTGGCGGGCGAGCACTGCGTCCCGAAGCTCGGGTGTGCGGCGACCGCGTGCGGCACCGGCGGGGCAATGAGGGAGACCGACACATCGGGTGCGCCTTCGG
>JAYTLP010000129.1:0-5692 GCA_043729375.1 Myxococcales bacterium | reverse complement strand
GGCAGCAGCCACCTGCCCGGCCCCCGCTTCCACCGGTGTACTCCGCTCGCGCACTCGGTTTCCGACGGTAGCCGTCCTTGCTGGAGCCGTCAACGTACGGTACGTTCGTCTCATCGTGAGTGCGCTCGATCGCTTCTTGAATGAGTTCAAGCAACACGCCGACGTGATCATCGACAGCTGGTTCGTTTGCGACAGCGAGCGAACCATCGTCGATTTCAACCGGGCGTTCTTCTCCATGCTGCCGCGCAACGTCGCGCGTGGGCTCAAGGGCAAGAAGTGCTACGACGTGCTCGCGCTCAACATCTGCAAGGACCGTTGCATCGCGCAGCAATGCTGGCAGGACAAGAAGCAGGTCCGCCTCGACGAGATCATCGGTCAGCCCGCCGGTACCGATCGCAAGCAGCGCTTCATTTTGTCGGCTGTGCCCATCCTCGACGAGAAGGGCAACCCCGTCGGCGCGCTCGAAACGCAGCGTGACGTCACGGACGAGGCAGAAGTCCAGGTGAAGTACCAGGAAATGCTCGACAACGAGGCGCGCGAGCGAGAGCGACTCGCCGGCCAGATCCGCACGCGCACGAAGGAGCTGCTCGACGCAAACCAGGCACTGCTTCGTGCACAGCGCGAGCTGCGGGCAATAAAAAAAGGCCTCACCTTCTGAGGCCCTCTTCGCCGTTCTCCTCGAACGCGCGGTAGTTCGCCGGGCGGTCTCTACTTGGCGAACACCACGTAGATGAGGATGCCGATGACGGCAACGAGCAGGCCGCCGATAATCACCCACGGCATCGAGCCCTTGCCGGTGGTCGCGGGGAGAGCGCCTGGCGAGGTCCGAGCCTCGTTCTGCGAGACCGGCTGGAGTCCGTTTCGCGAAGAATCGAGATTGGCTGTGTTGAGACCCGAGGTGGGCGTGCTCAGCAGATTCGGGATCGAAGGCAGCGAGCTGGGCACGCCCGACTTCGAGCCGGAGCCGCCCGGGTTCGTGCCGCGCGTGATCATCTTCTGCGCATCACCTTTGTTGCCCGTGTGCAGCAGCTTGTTGAAGCGGTCGTCGATGACGATCTTCTTCGTGTTGCCGAGGAACGCAAAGTACGAGTCCTCCATGTCGTCGAAGTCCATCGGACCGTCGCACTCGTCGCAGCGGCAGGAGGGCGCCTGGAACGGGCGGACGTTCTGGAGATCGGCCGTCTCGACGAGCAGAGCCTTCTCGATGTCGCAGTTGGGGCAGAAGTACGGCGCGTAGAAGCTCTTCACCACGCCCTGACCGGTGAAGTTGTTGACCAGGTTGATCTGCGCAACGATCGCGGGACTGCACTCGACGAGCACGACGTTGGCGCCGTTCTTCTCGGCACGGCCGAGCCAGTTCACCCAGTCGCGGACCCCGCACGAGTTGATGCGCTCCACCTCGGAAACGTCGATGACTGCCGTGCCGGCGCCGAGCTTCTCGGCCAGCCCGCCGAGGTCGTTGTCTTCGTCGATGACGCCTGCCAGCTTCACCCACGTGGCGTCGCCGCGCTGACTCACTGAAGCCTGAAACTTGGAGTTCATGCGATCCATATTTTAATCCCCATACCCTGGCCTGTCTACGCTGCGTCGCCGATTGTCTGACGTAGGTTGTCGTACGGACCCGAGAGATAGAATGTAACCAGGTCTGCCACCTTTGCGCCGCGGTCGAGCGAAAGGACGGCGTCTCCCATGAGGGCGAGTTCATCGTTGAGCGCTGCCAGCTCTGCCGCGTCGGTGGTGTCGCTCATGCTGAGCTTCTTCGGCGTCTCACCGGGTGCAAGCGGCGCGATGACCTTGCGGGTCGCGGCGACGCTGGGACGCGAGAACACGCGGGTGCACGCGCCCAGATCGTCGGACGCGATGAGCGCGGCGCGCTGCATGGAACGCTCGAGCTCCGCGAGCCAGTGCGCGATGACCTCCGGCGTAGCTCCCGACGAGGCGGGCACGGGCTGCGGCAGCAGCGAGCTCGCCTGCGAGTCTTGCTGTGCGCCCGGCGGCACCGTGGCGCGACGCCCGGTCACCCACAGCTTCTCGAGAGCCTTTTGCGCCTTGCGCGGCAGGGCACGGATGTACGTCTGCGCCTCGGAGCTGCGTTCGTTCTCGGGCCGGACGAGCTGACCGAGGAGGTTGGTGATCTCTCCGCGCGCATCGGGCGGCACTCGCGTGAGCAGGCCATAGCCGCCGCGCAGCGCCTCGAGCGCCGCTCCGAGCAAGACGCGCCGCTCCGCGCCGGCACCTTGCTCCCCTGGCTTCACCGACGAGTCGAGCAGGTCGCGCGAAAGGTAGATGACGGGCTTCGGCAGCTCGTTCACGAGGAATCCGCTCGCGATGTCGGGGGCGACGAAGACCTCGGCCGTCACGCCGAAGACGCGCTCGAGATCCTGCACGAGCGACCGCAGCGCGGGGTCTCCCGCCTGCGAGAGATTGACGGCATCGACCGGGGGGCGAAACGGATACGCCTCTTCGAGCGGCTCGCGCACGGCGGCGAGGGCCTCGAGGAGCGGGCCGCGGGCACCCGGCGCGACATACTGGGTGCGCAGCTCGTCGGAGAGGATTGCCCGACGCGGCACGGGCACCACGGCCGGCGCGCGGTCCGCCGGCTCGAGAATCCCCATGAGGAACATCAGCCGAAAAACACGCGCCGCGCGCGCCTGCTGCCCGACGCGCTGGTAGAGCTGCGCGAGCTGCCGGTACGCCTGACTGTGGCGCGGCTCCATCGCGATGACGGTCTCGAGCTCCGAGAACGCCTGGGGAACGGTCTGCTCCGAGCGCCCGAGGAGGTCCGCGTAGGCGAGGCGATCCTCGACCGATTCCGGCTGCTTCTCGAGAAGCGAGCGGAACGCCTGCGCAGCGAGCCCGAGCTCGCCCCACGTGACGAGGAAGCGCGCGCGGCTGCGCTGCAGCGTGAGCACTGCGTCGCGGTTGCGCCCGGCCTCCGCTGCGTCGAGCGCGTCGGCGAGGATGCGCGTGCCCTGCCCCAGATCACCCGTGGCAGCAGCGCGGCGCGCGAGCGCGAGACACGCCGGCGGGTACGTCGGGTCGAGGTCGACCGCACGCCGAAACGCGCGAGTCGAGCCGGCCTGATCGCCGGCAGCCTCGAGGATACGCCCGAGGTAGTCGTAGTAGCGCGCGAGCTCTTCTGCGGGCGCCATGTGCTCCGGTGCGGTGGCCAGCTCGATCAGCTTGTCGTTGACCTTGAGGGCCTCCGCGTAGCGCCCGAGCAAATAGAGCTCCTGCGAGTACAGGAACAGCGCCTCCTTGTTGGCAGGGTCCTCGGCGAGCAGCGAGCCGAGCACCTCGGCTGCGCGCTCGGCGTCCATCATCGCGTCCCCGTACAGCGACGCAAGGCGCAGGCGCGCGGTGGCTCGCGCTGTCATGTCCGTGACGCCTTCGAGGAACTTCTCGATGAGCGCCTCCGCCGCCTCGAAGCGACGGAGGCGTTCGTTGAGCGCGACCAGCGGCTCCACGATGGTGAAGTCGGTGGGCGCGAGCACGAGCGCTTCCTCGTACCCGGCCTCGGCGCCGTCGATGTCGTAGGCGAGCTCGAGCAACGAGGCCTGCGCGACCATGACGCGCGCGAGAGCCTCGGGTAGATCGCGCTTGCGGTGCACCTTCTCGAGCTCGCGGAAGGTGGTTTCGTAGTCGTACGCGTCGGGCGACGAGCGGCAGAGCGCCACCAGCATATCGAGCGCATCGATGTTGTCGGGTCGGATCTCGAGCGCCACGACGAGCGAGTCCACGGCAGCGCGGGTGTCGCCCGTGTTCTCCGCGACGATGGAGCGCTTGCGATAGAACTCCGAGCGCTCGACGGGGTCACCCTCGCGCGACACCTTCTGAGTGAGCACGGCGGAGAGCGCGAGCGCCTGCTGATAGTCGCCGCGCGCGGAGTAGAGCTCGAAGAGCGCCTTGTTTGCCGGCAGGCACTCGCGATCGACCTGGAGCGCCGTCTCGTAGTACTGGACCGCGCGTGCGGAGTCGCCGAGCCGATCGCCGTAGATCTGACCCATGTGAGCGTAGACGCCGGCGCGCTCCTTGTCCTCGGTCCAGAGCTTGGCCTCGAGCTCGAGCGTCTGGATGACGCGCGGCCAGTCCTGGCGGCGCAGGTGTAGATCGCGCAGACCGTGGACGGCCGGGAGGCACGACGGCGAGGTCTTGATCGCCGCGTCGTAGTAACGGATTGCGTCGTCCTCCTTGCCGAACTTCGACTCCATGACCGAGCCGCACTTGAAGTAGAGCAGTGCCTTCTGCGCACGATCCGTGACGAGGCGGATCTGCCGGCGCGTGACCTCGACGAGCTCTGCCCAGCGCTCCGTACCTTCATACAGACGACCGAGCGCGTCGATGGCCTCGCGGTTCGAAGGCGCGATCTCGAGGACGCGCTGGTACGCCTCGATCGTCTGATCGGCGTCGCGCAGGCCCTCCTCGCAGAGCTGGGCAATGCGCAGGTACAGCGCGATGGCCTCGTCGCCGCCGGCGGTGAGCGAGAGCCGCGTACGCAGGATGCCGACGAGCTTGTCGTAGCGCTTGGCGCGCTCGTAGTAGCGCTCCAGGGTGTCGGCCGCTTCCGAGTCGGTGGGATCGACGGCGTGGAGCCGCTCGTACAGGCGCGAGGCTTCGGCCGCATCGCGCATCTTGCTGCCCGCGACGCGCGCGGCCCGACGGAGGACCTCGACGCGCCGCGCGTCCGTCTTCAGCGCGGCGGCGCGCGCCTCGTAGACGGCGATGAGACCGGTCCAGTCGCTCTGGGCCGAGAAGATGCGCTCGAGCGCTGCTTGCGACGCGTCATTCTCGGGGTCGAGCTCGATGACGCGCTGGTAGGACGCCGTGGCCTCGCCGAGGGCGCCGAGGTACTGCATCTGGAGCTGGCCGCGACGGGCGTAGAGGTCGGCGAGCCGGTACGCGCGCGACTTCTTGTCCTCGACGAGCTTGATGGCGGCGTCGTACAGCTCGAGCGCCTGCTTCCAGCGCTCGGCCTTGTAGCAGACCTTCTCGTACGCGGTGAAGCAGACCCGGCTCTCGGGATCGAGCGCGAATGCCTCCTGGTATGCGCTCAGCGCGCGGGGCAGATCACCCTCACGCTCGAGGAGCTCCGCCTTCTCGCGGAGCGTGTTGGCGCGCTGCTGCGGATCATCGGAGGCGGCCGCGCGGATGTCGAGGATGCGCCCGAGATCGTCGCCGCGGCCGAGGGTCTTGTAGAGCTCGACGAGCTGCTCCACGACCTCCGCTCGACGCGGATCGATGCGCAGCACCTCCTCGAAGGCGCGGGCGGCCTCGGCGGGTTTCTTGAGCGGGCCCTTGCGCAGGTCGCCGAGCTTGGTCCACAGCTCGACACGACGTGCGCTGTCCACCACGTCGTCCAGCGCAAGCTCTCGCTCGATCGCCTCCGCCTGCTGCGCGTGACGCCCCGCGGCTTCGTGGAGGCGTTGCTCCGCGCGCATCGGCTCGGGCTCGGATGGTGCGGCCTTCGACACGCGTGCCCAGCTACGCACCGCGGCCTCGGGGTTGTGCAGCCGCCCCTCGTACAGGTCTGCGAGCGCGCGCGCAGCGACGGCGAGCTCCGCAGGAACGTCGAGGTGCTGCAGCTCCTGCTCGCGCAGCTTCGCAAGATCACCCCAGCGCTCGAGGTGTTCCATGCACTCCGCGCGGACGCGCAGCGTCCGGAGCGACTCCGGCGCGCGCGCGAAGAACTGCG
>JAYTLP010000128.1:0-6865 GCA_043729375.1 Myxococcales bacterium | reverse complement strand
CGGCGATGCGGCAGTTCGGCGCCGACGCGTTCGTGGGCGCGACGCTCGGCATCGCGCTGACCCGCGAGCTCGCGCCGGTGTTCACGTGCATCGTGGTCGCCGCGCGCGCCGGCGCGGGCATGGCCACCGAGCTCGGGTCGATGCGCATCACCGAGCAGATCGACGCGCTCGCCACGCTCGCTGTGAACCCAGTGCAATACCTCGTCACCCCCCGCGTCGTGGCGACCACGATCATGGCGCCGCTCCTGACCATGCTGTTCATCTGCGTCGGCATGTTCGGTGGCTACGCGGTGGCGGTGTGGCTGCTCGACGTGGACCGCGGGCTCTTCCTCGAGCGCGCCCGCTGGATCGTTGACTCGAGTGACCTCATCCAGGGTCTCGTGAAAGCCACGATCTTTGGCTGCGCGCTGTCGGTGATCTCGTGCGCGCAGGGCTACAACGCGTCCGGCGGCGCCAAGGGCGTCGGCATCGGCACCACACGCGCCGTCGTCGGCAGCTTCGTGACGATCCTCATCCTCGACTACTTCCTGACCGACATCATCCTGGTGCTCCAGAACAAATGAGCACCGACGACCCGAGCGTGAAGTCCGACCGCTACCAGATCCGCATCCGCGGCATCGAGAAGTCGTTCGGGAAGCACCAGGTACTGAAGGGCGTCGATCTCGACATCGAGCGCGGGAAGATCAACATCATCATCGGTGGGTCCGGGCAGGGGAAGTCCGTTTTCATGAAGCACCTCATGGGCCTGCTCAAGCCCGACGCCGGTCACATCTGGGTCGACGGCGTGGACGTGGTCGGCATGAACGACGTCGAGCTCAACAAAGCGCGCCTCAAGTTCGGCATGTCGTTCCAGTACTCGGCGCTGTTCGACTCGCTGACAGTCGAGGAGAACGTGGCCTTTCCGCTCGAGGAGCACACCGACAAGCACGCCGAGGAGATCCACGGCCTGGTTCTCGAGAAGCTCGCGAGCCTGGGACTGCGCAACATCGAATCCAAGTACCCCGCCGAGCTATCGGGTGGCATGCGGAAGCGCGTCGGCCTCGCACGAGCGCTCGTGCTGGCACCCGAGATTCTGCTATACGACGAACCGACAACGGGGCTCGACCCCGTGGCGACCAAGAATGTCGACGACATGATTCGCGACATCTCCAAGGAGACGAACGTGACCAGCGTGGTCATCAGCCACGACATGGCCTCGACATTCCGCATCGCGGACCGAATCTCCATGATCCATGGAGGCGTCATCGTGCAGAGCGGCACCGCCGACGAGATCCGCCGCACCAGCAACGAGGTGCTGCGCGAGTTCGTCGAGGTTTCCGGCGCCGTGAAGATGGAGCCGCCCGGGAGCGCGCCCGGCTCGGTGTCGGCGGAGACGGGTGGTCGCCGATGAAGGGCTTCTCTGCAGCAGCCAAGGTCGGCGCCACCGTGCTCCTCATGCTGGGGCTCGCGTTCGTCGCGTTCAACTTCGTGGCGAAGGGCGTGCAGGGCTCGAAGGGGTATCGCGTGTTCGCGCTGTTCCGCGACGCCACCGGCCTCGTCGACAAGTCGCACGTCCAGATCGCCGGCCTGAACATCGGCGAGATCAGCGCGAGGACGCTGCAACGATCGTCGGCAAAGATCACGCTCCGCATCAGTCCCGACGTGACGCTGTACTCCAACGCCACCGTCTACAAGAAGACGGCGTCGCTGCTCGGCGAGTTCTACCTCGACATCGACCCCGGCACGGAGGAGTCGCCCGACCCCACGTCGGGCGAGATCAAGAAGAACACCAAGCTCCTCGACGGCGACGAGATCAAGAACGTCGTCGAGGCGGTCACCACGGGCGACATCCTCGTCCAGGTCAACGAGACGCTGCCGGTGCTTCGCGCCATCCTCAACGACGTCCACTCGGTCACCCGCGGTCCCCTGCAAGACATCGCGCAGAGCGTGAAGACCGGCGTGGATCGCAACTCGGTCGCAGCGGAACGGCTGCTCAACCACATCGATCAGATTGCACTCGACGTCCGCGGCATCACGGGCGGCCCGTCGAACGGCGACATCAAGAAGTCCATCTCGAACATCCGCGAGATCACCGAGGGCGTGAAGGCGCTCATTGGCAAGGGTGAGGGCGAGGTCACGTCCACGGGCGACAAGGTCCGCACGAACCTGGACAAGATCTCCGTTGCCATCGACAACCTGAACCGCACCCTCGAGAACACGGCTGCCGTCACCGACAAGGTCAAGAAGGGCGAGGGCACCGTCGGGCGTCTGTTGAACGACGACACCATCGCGAACAACGTCGAGCAGATCACGACGGATGCGGGCAGCTTCATCCGTTCGATCACGCGGCTGCAGACGCTCGTCGGCCTGCGCTCCGAGTACAACGTGTTCGCGAACACGCTGAAGACCTACGTCGCCATCGAGATCCAGTCGAAGCCGGACCGGTTCTTCCTCATCGAGCTCATCGACGACCCGCGCGGTCTCCGCAAGACGCAGCGCACCTTCACCACCACCGACGACCCGACCAAGCCGCAGACGGTCAACTCCGAGACGGTCACGGTCTCCGACCAGTTCCGCATCACCTTCCAGCTCGCCAAGCGCGTCTTCCTGCTCAACGGTCGCGTCGCGCTCACGGGGCGCTTCGGCATCAAGGAGTCCACGGGCGGCCTCGGCGGCGACGTCGACATCCCGCTCACGCTCGCATCGAGCTGGGCACGCACGCTCACCATCAAGTTCGATCTGTTCGACTTCCGGACGAACACGTATCCGCGCCTCAAGGTGCTCGCAGCGTTCGAGTTCTTCCGCCACCTGTGGATCGTCGGCGGCATCGACGACGCCTTCAACTCGCGCGGTCCGGGCGCGGGTAGCTTCACCGGCCGCGACTACTTCGTGGGCGCGCAGCTCACGTTCAACGACGACGACCTCCGCGCGCTGCTCACCATCGGTGGCGCGGCGCTGCTAGGCTCCGTCGGCAAGTAGCGCCGGCTTCAAAAAATTGAGCGCTCGCGACAGCACTGGCCGGGCGGATGGCCCGTCGCGAAGACGAACGAACCACGTCTGGCGGCGCGGAGCGCGATGCGCCCGGTCGGCAAGAGGTCGGTCCGACCTTCACCGGCGCGCTGGCGCTGGCCAACAAGGGCCATCCAGGCCCGCTTCACCGCGGCACAGCTCGTCCTCGTCGTGATGCCTGATGGCAAGCACCTGACCGACGTCCTCGAGCCGAGAACGCTGCGCGGCGCGAAGACGTTCGATGGTCGTCGCTTCGCAGAGCTGAGCGGTGAAGGCGGGTGCAAGCTGCCCGACGGACGCTTCGCGGTCGCGGTCTCGCAGGCGAAGGTGGACGACGTGCCGTCCGCCCCGTACGGCCAAGGCAAGATGGCGCGTAAGCTCGGACTCCCGGTGCGTTCGAACGTCGGCATGACGCCCCAGCGTGCGAAGGTCATGGAGGTGTACGCCTCGCAAAAGCGAGCAGGCGGCCCCTGGGTGAGCGCGAACGCGGCATCGAACCAGCAGGAGTACTTTGCAGAGTCGACCACGGTGTACTTCGGCATGAATGGCGCGCGAAACGGGGTCAGCTCGTCGGGCTGGTCGATGAAACACGGTCCCACCCCTGTTCGCGCTCCTGCACGAGCTGTACTCCGCGAAGCACGATGTGAACGGCAAGCCGCTCGGCCCGGTCATGTAGCGGTCCTTCGTTTCGCTTGACGTTGCGGTGACTTCTACTATAGTTCCGTCTCTTTTCGAGACCCGGGCACATGGAATTTCGTTTCAAAATCAAGGAGATCCCTTACGACGGTACACCCACCCAGGTGCACCAGGCCGTGTCGCGCGAGCTCCTTGCCGCGGTCTTCGAAGGGACCGAAGGCAATGCGACGAACACCGTCGTGAACCTGGACATGCAGCTCATGCGCGAGCACGACAACGTCATCGCGCGCGGGCGGCTCATCGGTTCCTTCGAGGTGCCGTGCGGCCGCTGCGTGGATCCCGCGACGGTGCCGCTCCACCTCACGTTCGACGCAGTCTTCAGCCGTGAGGGTAGCAGCGACATTCTCGGAGAGGACGAGTCCGTCGACTCGCCGGACACTTACCTGCATGACGGCAGCACGATTTCCCTCGAGGACCCCGTGCGCGAGATGCTCATCGCGGAGCTGCCGATCGCGCCTCTGTGCAGCCCGGGTTGCCTCGGACTCTGCTCGATCTGTGGCGCCAATCGCAACACCGAGGAAGGTCAAGCCTGCGGTCACTCGCAGGCCGATCCACTCGTCGAAACCAAAACAGGCTTGGCAGCTGCGCTCGCAGACGCCAAGCTCCGCTCCTAAGAAACCCAACGAAGAAGGTGGAAGATGGCCGTACCCAAGCGTAGGAAGTCCAAGGCAAGTCGCGATCACCGTCGGGCGCAGTGGATGCGTTCCGTTGCAGTCCCATCGGTGACGCATTGCCCGCGCTGCCAGGAGCCCAAGCTTCCGCACCGCGTGTGCGGTGCCTGCGGCTACTACAGGGACCGCACGGTCATCGACACCGGCGCTACGCCCGCAGCCTAGGACTCAGCCTGGCGGTAGGCAGCGATGACCACCGCTGATCAACAGACCATCGCGCTCGACGTGATGGGTGGAGACGGCGCGCCGGGCCCCGAGCTGGCCGGCGCAGTCGCTGCCGCAAGAGAGGGGCTGGCCCGGATCATTCTCGTCGGCGACGAGGAGAGGATCCGCGCCGGCCTTGTTGCGCTGCGCGCCACCGACCTTCCGGCACTCAGCGTGCGCCACGCAGCGGAGGTCATCACGATGGACGACCACCCCGCGCAGGCAGCACGCGGGAAAAAGGACTCGTCCATGCGCGTGGCCTTCGAGCTCGTGAAGCGGGGCGAGGCCGCCGCCGTGGTGTCGGCCGGCAACTCGGGCGCGATGATGGCGTGCGGGCTCTTCGTACTGCGGCGTGTGCACGAGCTCGATCGCCCCGGCGTGTGCACCACGTTCCCGACGCGCGCCGGGGTCTGCGCGCTCATCGACATGGGTGCAAACGTGGACGTGAAGCCGCTGACGCTGGCGCAGTTCGGCGTGCTCGGCGCAACGTATGTGCGCCTGCTCCACGGTGTCGCGCGCCCGCGCGTCGGCCTCCTGTCCAACGGCACGGAAGACACAAAGGGCACCGAGATCCTGCGAGGGGCGCTCGCGATCCTGCGTGGCAGCGCCGCGTTCGACTTCCGTGGCTTCGTGGAAGGCCGCGACATCTTCAGCGGTGATCTCGACGTCGTCATCACCGATGGCTTCACCGGCAACGTGGTGCTGAAGACGGCCGAGGGTGCGGCGTCGCTCATCATGAAGCTCGTCAAGGAAGAGGTCCTGGCGTCGCCGATCCGCAAGCTCGGCGCGCTGCTGCTGTCGGGCGCCTTCAAGGCGCTGGGTCGCCGGCTGGACTACGCGGAGCACGGCGGCGCGCCGCTCCTCGGCGTCCAAGGCAACGTCGTGCTGTGCCATGGCGGCTCGAACGAGAAAGCGATCAAGAACGGAATCAAGATGGCTGCCCGGCTCGCGAGCGCGGGCCTCGTGGATGCAGTAACGGTGGCCCTCGCGGAGTCGGCGCCATTGTGGGAAAAGGCGGCCGGCGCCTAGTGCGCGGCAAGGGAGCACACGGATGATCAAGCGTTCAAGGATCCTCGGCACGGGCAAAGGTGTGCCCTCGCGCGTGGTCACCAACGAAGACCTCGCGAAGATCGTTGACACGTCCGACGCGTGGATCACGGAGCGTACCGGTATCCGCGAGCGCCGATTTCTTGAGGAGGGTCGCGTGACGAGTGATCTGTGCGCCGAGGCAGCTCTCGCCGCGTGCAGGAGCGCGGACATCTCGCCCGCGTCGCTCGACCTCATCATCGTATGCACCGTCACGCCGGACTCGCCGCTGCCAGCCACAGCCGTGACGGTGCAACAGAAGATAGGCGCGTCTTGCCCGGCTTTCGACATGGCTGCCGCGTGCGCAGGCTTCATCTACGGGCTGTCCGTTGCCGACGCGATGATCCGCGCCGGTACCATGAAGCGCGTGCTCGTCATCGGCACCGAGGTCCTCTCTCGCACCATCGATATGACGGATCGCAACACGTGCATCCTGTTCGGTGACGGCGCGGGGGCGGCCGTGATCGGACCGGTCGACAGCGTGGAGGACGTGCGCGATCCGGCAGCGCGCGGCATCTTCTCCACGCACATCTACGCCGATGGCGCAGCTGCCACGATGCTCTGCATCCCGGGCGGTGGCACTGCCATCCCTCCGAGCAAGGAGTCGCTCGAGCGTCGCGACCACTACGTCAAGATGCAGGGCAAGCAGGTCTTCTCGCACGCGGTGAAGAACATCAGCCGCGCCGCGCAGACCGCGCTGGAGGTGAACGGGTACACGGCGAACGACGTCGACGTCGTCGTTGCCCACCAGGCGAACCTGCGGATCGTCGAGGCCGTCGCCCAGCGCATCGAGGTGCCGCTCGACAAGTTCTTCCTCAACATCCACAAGTACGGCAACACGTCGTCGGCCTCGATCCCGATAGCGCTCGACGAGGCCCTCGAGGCGGGCGTGGTGAAGCCCGGACAGCTCGTGCTCATGGCCGCGCTCGGCGCGGGCTTCTCGTGGGGCTCAGCGCTCGTGAGGATGTGATGAGGGCGTTCCTCTTTCCCGGTCAAGGGTCGCAGAAGGTCGGCATGGACGCCGGGTTGCCCCGGCGTCGCTTCGAGGAAGCAGATGCGGCGCTCGGCTACTCGCTCTCCAGCATCATCGCATCGGGCCCCGAAGCGGATCTGCAGCGAACCGTCAACACCCAGCCCGCCTTGCTCACCGTTTCGATCGCGTGGCTCGACGAGCTGAAGCAGCGCGGCATCGAGGCCGACGTGGTCGCAGGGCACTCGCT
>JAYTLP010000127.1:0-3245 GCA_043729375.1 Myxococcales bacterium | reverse complement strand
TGCAGTTGCCGTTGCCGTCACACGTGGCGTTCTGCGTGCAGGCGCCCTCGAGCGAGCAGGTGGTGCCCTGCGGTGCGACCGTCTCCTCGCACGCGCCCGAGCCCGGGTTGCACTCGGCGATGCGGCAGGCGCCCGACGGCGTGCAGGTCGTGCGCGTGCCTGTGCATTTGCCGCCCGAGCACGCGGGGGCCACGACGCATTTGTCGCCGACCGCGCACGCGGTGCCGTTCGGCTTGTTGGCCGATGCGCACGGGGTGCCGACGGCCGCCTGCGCGTTGCACGTGCCGACGATGCAGTCCGAGTCGAGCGCGCTGCAATCCTTGGGCGACGAGGAGCACGTGCCGGTGGAGCAAATCCCGGCCACCGCCGCGCAGCCGTTGCCGCCGCAGACGCTGCCGTCCGGCACCGGGGCGTCCACGCAGTCGCCGCTGACCTTGTTGCAGGTCGGCACGCCGTGGCAGTCCCGCTGCACGCACTTCACGCTGTGAGTGGTATCGGTGACGCAGCTGCCCGAGAGGCAGGTGTCGTTGGGTGTGCAGGCGTTGGAATCGGCGTTGCAGCCTGCGCCGTCGTTGTAGGGGTACGTGCAGGTGCCGGCTGCGCATGCGCCCTGCGGCTTGTAGCAGCTGCTGGGCGGCGCCACGCAATCGCTCGACGAGCAGCACGCGGCGCTTGCGATGCATGTCGTGCCGCACGCCTTGTAGCCGCCGTCGCAGGCGAGCACGCATGCGCTGGCGCCGCACACGCCGTGCTGGTGGTTCGCAGTGTGACCCGGGCAATCTCCGTCGGTGCAGCACGCCGCGGTCGAGATGCACGTGCCGCCGCACGCCTTGTATCCGCCGTTGCACTGCGCGGTGCACGCGCTCCCCGGGGCGGCGCACACGCCGGTGCCGTTGGGGATGCCCGCGCAGTCGGCATTCGTGCAGCAGGTGCCCTGCGCAATGCAGGCGCCGTTGCAGGCCTTGCCTCCGCTTGCGCTGTGGGTGCACGTGCCGTTGCCGTCGCAGACGTCGGCGGTGCACGGGTTGCTGTCGTCGGTGCACGCCGTCCCGGCCGCGTCCGGCGTGTAGGTGTCCATGGAGCAGAAGCAGATCACGGCGGGCTGCGCCCCCTCCCCGGGCGGCAGGGACCGCAGGCCGGTACAGTCGCAGTAGCTGGTCGTGGTGCCACATGGCGCCACGACCGCTGGGCACCCGTTCAAGCAGGCTGCCTCGACCTTCGGAGCGACCACGAGCAGGAGCAGCGCGACGCTCGCCAACCAGACGTGCCTCATCCAGCAAGTATAGACCCTTTGCCCGAACCTGCGCGGAAGGGTGGTGGCCGGCCCCCGGACGATCTAAACTGCCGGTCCCATGATCGGCAGCGTAATCAAGAACATCTTCGGCACGAGCCACGAGCGCGAGATCAAGCGCATCGTCCCTCGGGTCCAGCGCATCGGGCTGCTCGAGCCTGCGTACATGAAGCTCTCCGACGCCGAGCTCCGCGGCAAGACGGCAGAGTTCAAGCAGAAGCTCGACAACGGCGCCGGGCTCGACGACATCCTCGAGGACGCCTTTGCGACGGTCCGCGAGGCCTCGCGGCGCGTCATCGGGATGCGCCACTACGACGTGCAGCTCATCGGTGCCGCGGTCCTGCACCGCGGCGCCATCGCCGAGATGCGCACCGGTGAAGGCAAGACGCTCGTCGCCACGGCGCCCTGCTACCTCAACGCGCTCGAGGGCAAGGGTGTCCACCTCATCACGGTGAACGACTACCTCGCCACCCGCGATGCCGAGTGGATGGGCCGCGTCTACAAGTTCCTCGGCATGTCCATCGGCACCATCGTGCACGGGCAGAACGATCGCCAGAAGCAGCAGAACTACCGCTGCGACATCACGTACGGCACCAACAACGAGTTCGGCTTCGACTACCTCCGCGACAACATGAAGGACTCCATCGAGCGCTACGTGCAGCGCTCCCTTCACTACGCCATCGTCGACGAGGTCGACTCGATCCTCATCGACGAGGCCCGCACGCCGCTCATCATCAGCGGCCCGGCCGAGCAGTCGGTGGAGCTTTACTCGCGCGTCAACCAGATCATCCCGTCGCTCAAGAAGGACATCGACTACACCCTCGACGAGAAGGCGCACTCCGCCATCCTCACCGATCAGGGCGTCGAGCGCCTCGAGAAGAAGCTCGGCATCACCAACCTCTACGAGGCCGAAAACATCGAGTGGTTGCACCACGTCACGCAGGCCTTGAGAGCCAACACGCTCTACAAGCGCGACGTCAACTACCTCGTCGAGGAGGGCAAGGTCGTCATCATCGACGAGCACACCGGCCGCAAGATGCCCGGTCGCCGCTGGTCGGATGGCCTGCACCAGGCCATCGAGGCGAAGGAGAACGTCGAGGTCGAGGAGGAGACGCAGACCTTTGCCACGGTCACGTTCCAGAACCTCTTCCGCATGTACGGAAAGCTCGGCGGCATGACGGGTACCGCCGACACCGAGGCCGCCGAGTTCCACCAGATCTACAAGCTCGACGTCGTGACCGTCCCGACGAACAAGCCGATGAAGCGCCAGGACAACTCCGACCTCGTCTACAAGAACGAGCGCGGCAAGTTCAAGGCGGTCATCGAGGAGATCGAGACACGCCACAAGAAGGGCCAGCCCATCCTCGTCGGCACCATCTCGGTCGAGAAGTCCGAGGTCCTCGCGTCGATGCTGCGCAAGCGCGGCATCCAGCACAACGTGCTGAACGCGAAGTTCCACCTCAAGGAGGCGGAGATCGTCGCGCAGGCCGGTCGCAAGGGCGCGGTCACCATCTCGACCAACATGGCCGGCCGCGGCACCGACATCTTGCTCGGCGGCAACCCCGAGTTCATGGCGCGCGCCGAGGTCGGCGGGCCCGAAGCTGCGGCCATCCCCGGCGCGGTCGACGACTCCACGCCCGAGTACAAGGAGGCGTACGCCAAGTACAAGGCGCAGTGCGACGCCGAGAAGCAGCTCGTGTTCGAGGCCGGCGGCCTCCACATCCTCGGCACGGAGCGGCACGAGTCGCGCCGCATCGACAACCAGCTCCGCGGCCGCGCCGGTCGCCAGGGTGACCCCGGCTCCTCGCGGTTCTACCTTTCGTTGGAAGACGATCTCATGCGCATCTTCGGCGCCGAGCGCATCTCCGGCCTCATGGAGCGGCTCGGCATGGAGGAGGACGTGCCCATCGAGGCGGGCATGGTCAACCGCTCCATCGAGAACGCGCAGCGCCGC